>DATIEU010000077.1:0-7187 GCA_035455565.1 Steroidobacteraceae bacterium
CGTACGCCGTGAACTCGCCACCAAACTTCTCCGCCATCACCTTCGTCAACGCCGCCGTCAGCGTCGTCTTCCCGTGATCCACGTGCCCAATCGTGCCCACGTTCACGTGCGGCTTGGTGCGTGCAAATTTCTCTTTGGCCACGACAGAACCTCAATAGAAGGTTGACGAAATTCCATTCGGCGGTAGTCAGGCGAGTTCGTCGACGGAGATGCTCGCGCCGTCAACATTCACCCGCCGCCAACTTCACTGGAGCCCACGACCGGAATCGAACCGGTGACCTCGTCCTTACCAAGGACGTGCTCTACCGACTGAGCTACGTGGGCGTGGGACTCCTGCGCATCGCAAGCCCACGCTCAGACTGTCCTGGAGCGGGTGATGGGAATCGAACCCATGTCATCAGCTTGGAAGGCTGAGGTTCTACCATTGAACTACACCCGCAGCCTCGCTCGCCTTTGACCCCGCCTGCGGCTCGCGCCACCCGCTCTCTGGTGGAGGGGGTAGGATTCGAACCTACGAAGGCATGAGCCGGCAGATTTACAGTCTGCTCCCGTTGGCCGCTTGGGTACCCCTCCGCAAAAATGAGCCGCGTATTGTGATTTCGGCGCCACAGCATGTCAACGGGACGGACGGCTCCTCGAGGGTGGTGTCCGTACCACAGGCGCCGCCCGGACTCCTCTTTCTATAGGCGATTCCCCGAACCCCAAGCCATGGACCGGTTTCCGACCTGGGAGCATCCAGCGCGAGTTACTTTCGGGGCTCGCAGACACGGCAAACCGCACGTGTCACCCACCGGCAACAGAAGGCCGATTGACGCAGCCCGCCTGGCGCGTTACTTAGCAGGGTTCAACGCATAAGCCCGTAGTGGCCCTAGTGGAGGATTCAGTCATGGCACTTTGGAAGGAACAGGCTCCCGGCTCCGGGGCGACACCCGGCACGAAAGATCCGTTACCGCGGGAGCCGGAAAGACCCGCCGCAGTGCCGCTCAGCCCGGAACGGCGTCCGCGCGACCGGTCGGAACCGAAGGAGTCGGTGCTGGCCGCGGACCTGACGATCGAGGGCAAGATCGAGGGCGCCGGGCATGTGCGGATCGCCGGCCGATTCAAGGGCGACGTCAATGTACAGGGCAACGTGACCATCGACGCCGGCGCGCATCTGACCGGTCAAGTGCGTGCTCACACCGTCACCATCGGCGGCGAACTGCACGGCAACATCGAAGGCGCCGCGCGCGTCGAATTGCTCGATACGGGCGTGCTGGCCGGCGACGTCAAGGCCGGCTCGCTCACGGTGGCAGCAGGCTCGCGCATGCGCGGCCAGGTCGAGTTCGGCTGGGCCGAGCAGGCCGCGCGGTCGATCAAGGGAGAAGCCGCGGCTTCATGAACACGGCGCGACCGGTCATACCCGGCAAGACGCGCGCGTGTCCGCACTGCAAGGCTACGATTCTCGACAGCGCCAGCGTCTGCCCGGCGTGCAATCACCATCTGCGCTTCGAGAGCGACGCGCGGCGGCGGCCGCAGCGCACGTACTCCCCGCTGCGCGTCGAGGGGACGATCAAGCACCCCCCGGTCGGCGAAGCGTGGGAGTACTCGGTGGTGATCTCGATCCGCAACGATCGGGGCGAGGAAACTGATCGCCAGGTGGTGGGTGTGGGCGCGCTCAATCCGAGCGAGGCACGCACGTTTACGCTGTCGGTCGAGGTTTTCGCGCCACCCAAATAGCGGATGCGCGCAACTGCGCCCACTGCCCGAGCAGTGAGGCAACAGGTTGTCGCCGCCGATCAGATTCCCGACTGCCAGGTGCTCGGGATGCCGGCATGCTCAATCGCGTCCTCGAGCACGAGGCAGGCCTCACGGGCCTCCGGCTGTGCGCGAAGACTGCGCGCGATCGAATTCAGGAACGTGGTGATGACCTGCACGTTCGGACGTGCAGCGTGCAACTCCGCCTCGACGCGCTCGATAAGCTCGAACACGTCGTCCTGATCGCACCGCGAGAATGTGAGCGTGCCGACCGTTTGCTGCACGGCGGCGAGAGCCTGATGGATCTCAGTGAGCTCCAAAGACGTCACGCCCCGAATTTGAACCAGTCATGGCCGGAGATCAAGCCCGCATTTTTCGGGCCGACTCGCCGCTCAGCGGATGCGTGAATAGAGCCCGTCGAATATCACCGACCAGGCTTTGCCATCGCCGGATGTCTCCCAGACCTGCCGGAGCGAGCCGTCGGAATTGGGTGTCCAGGTAATGCGATCGTGCACGGGCTGGTGCGTCTCCGCATCGAGACGCGTGCCGCCGAGGACCATTTTGCCGCCGGTGAATTCGCCATCGAGCGCGAGGCCCTGACCATCCGTGCCGATCCACGTCTGGTGCCAGCGCTTGCGCGCCGGGTCATAGAAATTCAGGCTGTTGCCGCGATATCCGCTCGCGCCAGTCCAGCTTTCGAGGAGCGCGCACCCATCGAGAATTCGTTCGATGCGATTGGTCCCTGCCGGCTTGCCCGCTTGCGTCACCGACCACTCGCCCACCCAGAAGTCGAACTGCCGGTGCTCGGTTGCCTGGCAAGCCCTGGGTGCCGCGGGCGTTGTCGTATCTTCGGCCAGACCCGTGGTCGATATGCCGAGCAGTACGGACAAGAGCGCGGCTGCCCTCATCGGCGACCTCCTGCCAAAGTACGACAATGCTCGTAGATAGCAGGGCCGTCAAGGAGGCTCGCGCGCTCAGTAGATGACTGCGGCAGCGCGCGGCTGCTGACCTGATCCGGGTTCACCGGGCTTTGCGTGGGGCGGAATCCGAAATGCAATCGGCACCAGATAGCCGCTCTCGTCCTTGGCGAACGGCAGGCCATTGACCGCCGCGCCGGTGCCGGGGCAGAGCTCGAGTGTGGGCAGCTCGGGAAGTTTCGGGTCGGGGCGCGGAATTTCGACCGTCACCTCGGTGATGCCCGCGTCGATGGCCCCGGCGATGCGCAGTACCAGCGCACGCAATTCACCGGCCATGTCGTCGTACAACGTGGGGTCGCGTTTCAGATGGTAGTTGGCGAGATAGCGCGCGATGCCCGAAGCCTTCTTGATTTCCGCATTCACGAGCTCGTTCTCGTCGACGAGGTTGAGGATGGGCTCGGTCGAAAGGTAGTCGAGGGATTCGGTCGGCAACGCCGGCTCATCCGCCTTGATCCCGCTCGTGCGCACCACGAGCGATGCGCCATTGCGCTCCACCACTACGTCGGTGAGCGGCAGCTCGAAGGACAGCTTCCCCGGCCACGCCACGAACATGTGCGGATCGACGCCCGTGACTTTGGGGCAGGCCTTGTACCACACCGCGATCTGGCGCTCGTGCTCGATCAAGGCCTGCGTCTTGAGTTGCGTGACGATCACCGTGATCGGATCGGGCGGCGGCGCTTCACGCGTGAGCCGCACGCCGAGCCAGGCGCCGAGCCCCAGCGCGACCGCTGCGAGCAGCAGGTATCTCATGACTGTTCCTCCCTCAGCGATATCAGTCGAAGAACCACGCCGTGACGAAGATGCCCACCATCGCAAAGGTGAGCGCGAGCTTGAAGAGCGTCCCGACGATGAGGCCGATCCAGGCGGCGAAGCCCACGCGCGTCGCATGCTGCGCGTTGCGCGAGTTCGCGAGCTCGCCCGCGACTGCGCCGGCGAAGGAGCCGAACAGCAGCCCGAAAGGTCCCAGGAATACGCCGACGAGCGCGCCGATACCGGCGCCCCAGATCGCCAGCCGGCTGGCACCGGCGCGCTTGGCCCCGAGGCTGGCAGCCAGGAAATCGACCAGCAGCGCGAAGATGGTCAGGAGTCCCAGCACGATCAGCACGGGCTTGCCCACTCGCACGAAGTCGTCCGTGTAGGCGGCCAGCGCCATGCCGGCGAACACGAATGGCACGCCCGGCAGGAACGGCAGAAACGTCCCCGCGAGACCGATCAACACCAGTACGGCTGAGATCCCGTAGAGGACTTCGGGAGACAGGTCCACCGCCGGCGCGCGCCTACTTGCCCTTCTGGTAAGTGCCGACGAGCTGCGCCTCGCCGAGGATGTGTCCTTTCATGGCCTCGAGAAGCTGCGGCTTGGTCGGCTTCTTCAAATCGGGCAGCTCGGTGTCGAGCGCATATAGCTTGTGAAAATAGCGGTGCCGGCCGATCGGTGGACAGGGACCGCCGTAGCCGGTGCGCTTCCAGTCATTGATCCCGGGCAGTGCGCCGCTCGGCACACTGTTTTTCTTCTCGTCCTCCTTGAGGCCCCCTGCCGTGGCCGGGATGTTATAGAGAACCCAATGCACCCAGGTCATCTTCGGGGCCTTCGGATCCGGCGCATCGGGATCGTCGACGATCAGGGCGAGACTCTTGGTGCCGTGGGGCACGTTCGCCCAGCTCAGTGCCGGAGAAGTATCGGCGCCCTCACAGGTGTACTGCGTGGGTATCGAGCCGCCCTCTTTGAAGGCCGGCGAAGTGATCACGAGTGCCATGGCTGCAAGCTCCGTCAACATGTAGGTCTCTCCTTAGATCAGCGCGCCCCGGACTGGCGTTCCCAGCGCTCGAGGATCGCATCGTAACGATCGGCCTGCTTCTCCCAGCGCGCCAGGAGCACTTCCATGCGTTGCAATTGTTGCTCGCTCCGTTCGAGCTGGCGGGCCGATGTCTGCAGCTGCTCGGCGTAGAGCTCGGCCTGCTCGCGATAGGCCGCCTCGTCCGCATCGACGACCGCTTTCACGACATCGATCTCGGGCTCGCGTTCTCCACATCCCGCCAGCAGCGTCACGGCCAGCAGTACCGATGCCGCCCGCTTGAGGGTTCTCTGACGAGCGCTCATGGCTGGCCTCCTGACTCGATCGCAGTCACGGTCCAACGGCTCCTGACCATGGGCGTTGCATCCGAGAGCTCGAGGATGCGGCCGGCGACTCGCCAGCTCGCGGTCTGATCGAGCGCCTTGAGCAGTGCCGCCTCAGGAGTGGGATCGGGACAGGCCATCCGTGTGGTGGCGAGTGCGTTGAAGCGCAGTTGTTCGCCGACCAGCTCGTACCCGCCGGTGAAGCGATTGCAGCCGGCGAAGCCGCTCGCCTGCCGCTCCTTCGAGGATAGTTTCAGCGTCGGCGCGGGACGCTGGGTCGCAGCCAGCGGCGCGCCGTCGAGCTCGGTCAGCTTCCATTCGACGTTCTCGAGATCGGACAGGTCGGAGCTGGCGTTTACGACCCCCTGCTCGGGAACGCACGCGAGCAAGGACGTGAGCGCCATCCCGAGAATGGCTGGCAGATAGGGCGGTTTCATCGGTCACCTCATGGATTCGAGTCGCAGCTATTTCTTCCTTGCGGCTGCCTTCGACACTCGACGCTTCCTGCGCGTGGCGGATGCAGGCGCCGGTGACTCGAGCGCGCGAAACAGGTTTCCCAGGAACTCCCGGCGTTGCTCGGCGAGGCGCGCCTCCTGCGCAGGCGTGAACTGATAGCCAGCCACATCCAGCTCGCGGGCCAGCCCATGCTGCTCAGCCACGGCCTCCCAGGCGGCGAGCCGCTCGCGCAGTGCCCAGACTTCGCCGGAGAGCGTCAGCAGCATGGCCAGCACCCTGTCCGTCCCCGGTTGATTGGAGAAGAGCATCGCTTGCCTCACAGGTAACGGAGACCCGCATGTGCGCGGGCGATCTACGATACCTCAAGCAACCGCGTATAGGTCGCGGAATCGATGTTGGAACCGGAGACGATGAGGGCCACCCGGCGACCGGTGAGGTCG
Organism: Steroidobacteraceae bacterium; assembly: GCA_035455565.1. GTDB lineage: Bacteria > Pseudomonadota > Gammaproteobacteria > Steroidobacterales > Steroidobacteraceae > DATBVX01. The sequence goes on from DATIEU010000077.1 coordinate 5,724, forward strand.
TTGCGCAACGGTCCGAGGAGCGCGGCCATGGCGGCCGCACCTGCGGGTTCCACTGCGAGCTTGCAGTCACGCTGCATGAGTCGCATGGCGTCGCGCAATTGCTCGTCCGTGACCAGCGCGAGCGCATCCACGTTGCGACGGCAGAGTTCGAAGCTGATCGGCATCGCGTACGGCGCGCCCAGGCTGTCGGCGATGGTGGCCACGCGTTCGATGGCGCGTGGCTCACCCGCGGCGAAGCTGCGGTGCATGGAATCCGCGCCCGTCGGCTCAACACCGTAGACCCGGCAACGCGGCTGCAGGAGCTTGACCGCGGAGGAAACGCCCGCGCACAGGCCGCCGCCGCCGATCGGGATGATCACCGCATCGAGCGCCTCGACTTGTCGGCACAGCTCGAGACCCACTGTCGCCGTCCCGGTGGCGGTGCGCGTGCCTTCGAACGGATGAATCAGCGCGCGCCCTTCTTCGCGCTCAACCTGCGCGACGCGCTCGAACCCCGCGTGCGCGTTCTCCGCCAGCTCCACCTCGGCGCCGTAGCGGCGACAGAGATCGACGCGCAGCGGATTGGCGGTTTTTACGATCACCAGGTGCGCGCTCGTCCTGAGCGCCTGGGCCGCATACGCCACAGCGACTGCGTGATTGCCGGCACTGATCGCCGTGACGCCGCGTGCCAGTTGTTCTGGCGACAGGCTCAGCATGTTGAGGAGCGCACCGCGTGCCTTGAAGCTTCCGGTGCGCTGCAGGAGCTCGAGCTTCAGGAAGACGCGCGTTTCGGCGCCGACCAATTCGAGACGAGTCGGGCTTTCCCATTCGTGCACGGGTGTCGTGAGCACGCGCTCGCCGAGCAGACGCTGCGCATCCTCGATGTCGCGCAGCGTCAGTGCGTGCGTCGTCAAGTGACACCGTCGACGACGATCAGACGCGATCTCGAGTTGCGCTGGCGAATCGGGATCAAGGCACTGTACCCGGGACTGCGATACCAGTTCTTCGCCTGTTCGAAACTCGAGAACTCGACCACCACGATGCGATCAGGATGCCAGTCGCCTTCGAGGTCTTCCGCTTTTCCACCGCGCATCACGAACCGTCCGCCGAATTGCGCAATGGTGGCCGGCGTCTGGCGGACATAGTCCGCGTAGTCGTCAGGGTTCGTGATATGCACGTCAGCGATGACATATGCGGCCACGGTGCGCTCCTTCCCTCTGCTCCCGGAGGCGCATTCTGACAGTCCCGGGCGCGTCCTGTTCGGGCCCGGCCAAAAACTCAACTCGCGGAAAGTGGTGGAATTTTCCGGCGCCGGGATACGACTAATCCGTCGTGAGCGCAGATTCGACATATCGCAGTGCAGCACCAGGCTGCGACATCGCGCTGGTTACACGGTGGCCGGCAAAGGCATAATCTTTATGGACTTCCGCGATAAGAAGAACGACGGGGAACGGAGCATGGAGCGTCGACTGCACACGCGGCATC
>DATIEU010000078.1:0-16507 GCA_035455565.1 Steroidobacteraceae bacterium
TGTATCCAGATCGGCACTGCCGTGCGGCCGCCTTCCTCGCCGGGACCGAGCGAGGCCTCCTGGTCGAAGCCCACCCAGGCCGCCGCGACCAGGCGGCCGTTGAAGCCGCAGAACCAGGCGTCGTGATGATCATTGCTGGTCCCGGTCTTGCCCGCGATGTCAGTGCGATTGAGCACCTGTGCCCGTCGCGCCGTGCCGCGGCGGATCACGTCGCCCATCATATCGGCCAGCAGGTACGCGTTCTGCTGCGTGATGGCGCGGGGAGCCAGGCGGTCCGCCGGCAGGTAACCGCGGCCGCCGCGCACACCATCGAGCGCCGCAATGGCGGCATCGATGTCCTGCCCGCGTAGCTCCGGCAGCTTCGCGCCGACACCCAGCAGCTCGCAATCGGCGCACACGATCTTGGCGCGGCTCTCGAACACGGCCTTACCCGTCGCATCCTCGATGCGCTCGAGATAGTAGGGCTGCACGCGGAAGCCGCCGTTCGCGAAGGTCGCAAAGCCGGCCGCGAGGTCCGCGGGGGTGAGCTGGAGGCTTCCCAGCGCAAGGGTGAGATCATCCGGCAGGTCGGCGCGCTCGAATCCGAAGCGAGTCAGGTAGTCCATGGTGTAGGCGGTGCCCATGGCGCGCATCAGCCGCACCGACACCAGGTTGCGCGAGCGCACCAGCGCTTCGCGCAGGCGCGTCGGTCCATAGAACTGCCCGGTGGCGTTCTCGGGCCGCCACGTGTCTTCGCTCGCATCGTCGTCGAACACCACGGGCGCATCGAGCACCACGCTAGCCGGCGTGAAGCCGTTCTCGAGCGCGGCGGAATACACGAAAGGCTTGAACGCCGAGCCTGGCTGACGGCGCGCCTGGATCACGCGGTTGAACTTGCTGACGAAGAAATCGAATCCGCCATTGAGCGCGGTGATCGCGCCGTCTTCGGGATCGATGGCGACGAGTGCGCCTTGCGCGATGGGCGGCTGGGCGAGCTGCGCGGTGTCACCAGTGCGAATCACGTAGACGACGTCGCCGGCCTTCACGACGTCGGCGGCGGTCTTCGGCTCGGGACCGACCGTGTCATCCTGCGCGCGCCGGGCCCAGGAGAGCCCGACCCAGTCGACCGTCATGGTGCTGCCATCGCGCAGCACGACTTTCGCGGCGCGCTCTGCCACCTCGGTGACGATGGCGGGTTGCAGTACGTTGATCGAGGGCTGCTGCTCGAGTGTCGCGAGCAGCTCGGCCGGAGCCTGACCGGCCTGAATGTCGACGTGCGCGAGCGGACCGCGGTAGCCGTGGCGACGGTCGTACTCCATCAGGCCGACTCGCAGCGCGCCGTTCGCCGCTTGCTGCAGCCGGCTGTCGATGGTGGTCACGACCTTGTAGCCGGCGGTGTAGACCGTCTCGCCGAATTGATTCACTGCATCGCTGCGGGCCATCTCGCCGACGTACGGGGCCTCGACTTCCACTCGCGGGCCATGCAGGCGCGAAGTCATCGGCTCGTTGCTCGCGGTGTCGAGCTCGGTCGCATCGATCTGCCCGGTCTGCAGCATTCGGCGCAGCACATAGGCCCGGCGCGCCTTGGCGCGCTCGATGCTCGCCACGGGATTGTCGAGCGACGGCGCGCGCGGCAGGCCGGCGATGGTCGCCATCTCGGCGAGCGTCAGGTCGCCGAGCGTCTTGCCGAAGTACACCTCGGCCGCAGCGGCCGCGCCGTACGAGCGCTGGCCGAGAAAAATCTTGTTGAGATAGAGCGTGAGGATTTCCTGCTTGCTGAACTCGCTCTCGATGCGAAACGACAGGAAGATTTCCTTGAGTTTGCGATCGAAGCGCCGCTCGGGCGTGAGGAACATGTTGCGGGCGAGTTGCATCGTGATCGTGCCGCCGCCCTGCGTCGGCTGCCCCGATACGAGATTGATCATCGTGGCCCGTAACAGCCCGCCGTAGTCGACGCCGTGATGCCTGAAGAAGCGGTCGTCCTCGGCGGCGAGGAACGCGCCCTGCAGGCGCGTCGGGATGTCCTCATACGAAACGGGGATGCGCCGGTACTCGCCGATCTGTGCGATCAGCCGCCCATCGCGGCTATAGATCCGCAATGGCACCTGCAGGCGGACGTCGCGCAGGGTGTCGACGTCCGGCAGACCCGGCGCCAGATACACATAAGTGCACAGCGCCGCGTAGGCGATGGCGCCCGCCGCAAGGGTCAGTACCAGCAGCAGGAAAAAGGCGCTTTTTAGGTAACGTTGCTTCACAGGAAGGGATTCTAAGTTCTTGCTTCAGCGAAGTGGTTTATGCATATTAGCTGAGGGGTACAGGGCAAACTCACCGAAAGGTGGGGACGCAAAGCCTCCGGTCTAAGGGATGAAAGCCTATGACAGCGGGGTTGCCGGACGGAACGTTAAAACATTCTGCTGGGCAAGTTCAGCAGCAAAACGGTTCCCTCCAGTAACAAGAAATGCTGCTCAGGCTGGGCCTTCCCGACTCGAGCTGCGCGTCCCAGGGGCGCTTGGACTTATGTTGCATTTTTCCGCGGCGCGCAGCGATTTCCGCAACAGGCGGCGGCCTCGCGGATTTGGTAACCAAGTCACGCTCGATTTAACACTTCACTGTTATAACTTGGCCCGCTTTTTTGGCCCGGATATGCGTTTAGCCAGTTAACTCGTTCATATCAAAGGGAAAAACTGTGCTCTTTGGTCCGAAGTACCGCCCGCTGTTGGGCCTCGATATAACGACCTCCTCGGTCAAGCTGATCGAGCTCAGCATGGCCGGCGGGCAATTCCGGGTTGAGTCATACGCGGCCGAGCCCACGCCGCACAACGCCATCAACGAGAAGGCGATCGTTGACGCCGAAGCCGTCGGCGAAGCGATCCGCCGTGCCGTGAAGCGCTCCGGCGCGAAGAGCCGCGAGGCGGCGGTGGCGATCAGCGGCGATGCGGCGATCACCAAAGTGATCCAGATGCCGAAGAATTTGAACGAGGCCGATCTCGAGGGCCAGGTCGAGATGCAGGCCGACCAGTACATCCCGTTCCCGATGGAGGAAGTGAGCTACGACTTCCAGCGCATCGGTCCTTCCGAGAAAGATCCCGAGATGATCGACGTGCTGCTGGTCGCGACGCGCACCGAGAACGTCGAGCAGCGCCAGGCCGCGGTGCAGGCCGCCGGCCTCACCGCCAAGCTCGTGGATGTCGAAGCGTTCGCGCTCGAGAACGCCTGCAAGCTCCTCACGCACCAGATGCCCGATGGCGGCATCGACCGCACCATCGCGGTCATCGATTTCGGCGCGAGCAGCACGACCTTCAGCGTGCTCAAGGATCTCAAGGTCATCTACACGCGCGATTTCGCGTTCGGCGGCCAGCAGCTGACCGAGGAAATCATGCGCACGTACGGACTGAGCATGGAGGAAGCGGGCCGCGCCAAGAAGGAAGGCGGCCTGCCGAGCAACTACCAGCCCGAGGTGCTCGACCCCTTCATCGACGACATGACGCAGCAGGTGAGCCGCTCGCTCCAGTTCTATCTCGCCTCGGGCAGCGGGCGTGAACAGCCGGAAAAGATCCTGGTGTGCGGCGGCTGCGCCAACATCGTGGGTGTCGATGACGTGATCGCGAGCCGCGTCGGCATTCCCGCCGAACGCGGCGATCCGCTCGGACAGATGAAATTGTCGTCGCGTGCCAAGGCGCAGGCGGTGAAGAAAGACGCCACCGCGCTCCTGACCGCGTGCGGCCTGGCATTGCGGAGCTTCGACTGATGCCAAGAATCAACCTACTGCCATGGCGTGCCGACCGCCGCAAGAAGAACCAGCGTGATTTCGCCGTGTGGACACTCGGCGCCGTGGGTGCGGCGATCGGCGTGACGCTGGTTCTCAACCTGATCATGGGCGGCCAGATCTCGGCGCAGAACCGCAAGAACGAGCTGCTCAAGACCGAGATCCAGGGGCTCGACAAGCAGATCACCGAGATCCTCGGCCTCGAGGCCCAGCGCGAGCGCATGCGCGCGCGCATGGAGATCATCCAGACCCTGCAGCGCTCGCGGCCAGAGGTGGTGCATCTCTTCGACCAGCTGGTGCGCACGCTTCCGGACGGCGTATTCCTGACCTCGGTGAAGCAGAGCGAGAAGCGCCTCGAGCTCAAGGGCATGGCGCAGTCGAGCACGCGCGTCTCGGCCTTCATGCGCAACATCGACGCCTCGGACTGGATGGACAATCCGGAGCTCGAGGTGGTCGAGACCAAGAAGGATTCGGCGCTCGGCAGTGAATTCACGCTGTACGCCAACCAGGTGGGCGTCACCTTGCCCGGCGAGGAGGAGGCGACGCAGCCATGACCTTCCTCGAACAGCTACAGACACTCGACCGCCGTGACATCGGCCGCTGGCCGATGCCGTTCCGTATCGGCCTGATCGCTCTCATTTTCATCCTGGTCACGCTCGGCGCTTCCTATTATTTCGTGTGGCAGAACAAGCGCCCCGAGCTCCTGCGCGTGCAGGAAGAGGAGCTGCAGCTCAGGCAGACATTCGAGCAGAAGCAGAAAAAGGCGGCCAACCTCGAGGCCTACAAGGAACAGCTCCGCGAGATGGAGCGCTCCTTCGGCGCGATGCTCCGCCAGCTCCCGGGCAAGACCGAAGTGCCGAGCCTGCTCGTGGACATCTCGCAGACAGGTCTCGCCGCCGGTCTCGAGGAAAAGCTCTTTCAGCCTTCGAACGAAGTGCGGCGTGAGTTCTACGCGGAGCTGCCGATCAAGATCCGTCTGACGGGCAGCTACCACGAGCTGGGCACCTTCGTGAGCGGGATCGCGGCGCTGCCGCGCATCGTCACGCTGCACAACATCGAGATCAAACCGCTCGGCAAGGAAAACGCCGGCCTCGACGACCTGCAGCTCGACGTCACCGCGAAGACCTACCGCTATCTCGAGGAAGACGAAGACAAGGGCGACGCCGCCGGCGATGCGGCGGGCACTCAGAAGCCGCCGCGGCGCATACCGCCTGCCGGCCAGGCAACGTGAGCGAACCGGGAAGCACTCGTATGCGTGACTCGATCAAGATCATATTGCTGAGTGTTCTTGGGTTGCTGGCGGTGGCGGGCCTGAGCGCCTGCTCGAGCGAGCAGGACGACCTCGAGGAATGGATCGCCGAGGTCAAGAAGCGCCCGGGCGGACGCATCGAGCCGCTGCCCGAGGTGAAGCCGTACGAGACCTTCGCGTACAACGCGGCAGATCAACGTTCGCCGTTTTCGATCATGTCGCCCGCCGGCCCCGCCGGCGTGCGGCCGGACTCCAAGCGCAATCGCGAGTTCCTCGAGCAGTTCTCGCTCGACACGCTGGCGATGGTGGGCACGCTCAAACTTTCGGGCCGTTCCTACGGCCTGGTGCAGACCAAGGACGGACTGGTGCATCGCGTTCTGCCCGGCCAGTACATGGGCCAGAACGACGGCAAGATCGTTTCGATATCGGATTCCAAGATCTCGTTGGTCGAGATCGTTCCGGACGGCATGGGCGGGTATATGGAGCGGCCCGCAGCTATTGGCCTGACAGATTGATCTCGATGGGAGTGCACAGAATGAATGGGATGAACAGGCTTTGGCTGGCATTGAGTGCGCGCACGCACCTGATAGTGCGCGCCGCTTGCCTGGTTCTACTGGCTGCCGCGTTGCCCGGTCTCGCTCCGGCACAGCCCGCCGAGGGCCTGAAGCTCGAGGCGATCGACGTGCAGACGCTGCCCGGTCAGCAGCTGCAGTTGCGGTTGCGGTTGAACGGGCCGGCTCCCGAGCCCCTGAGCTTCACCATTGACCGTCCGGCGCGCATCGCGCTCGACCTGCCCAACACGGCGCTGGCGCTCGATTCCCGCCGCATCGACGTGAATTCGGGCGGAGTCGCGACGATTCTGGCGGCCGAGGCCGGCGGACGTACCCGCCTGGTGCTCAACCTCGACCAGCTCATGCCCTATCAGACCCGAGTTGAAGGCAACAGCATCCTCGTCAACATCGGCGGTTCGCAGCAGGCGCAGGCCGCAGGGGCGGCACCCGCGGCCGCGCCAGCCGCAGCCGGCGGCGGCGCACCGCGAGCAGCCGCTTCCAGCGCCGCCGGCCCGCGCAGCGTCCGCTCGATCGATTTCCGGCGCGGCAGCGACGGCACCGGCCGCGTCATCGTCGAGCTGAGCGATCCGCGCACCCCGGTCAATCTCCGCCAGCAGGGCACGCAGATCGTGGTCGATTTCGCCGGCGCCGACCTGTCGAAGGACCTCATGCGCCGCTACGACGTCACGGACTTTGCCACGCCGGTATCGACGGTCGATGCCCTGAAGGTGGGCGACAGCACGCGCCTGGTGATTTCGGCGGGTGGCGAATTCGAGCAGCTCGCCTACCAGTCCGACAACACCTACGCGGTCGAGATCAAGCCAGTGGTCCGCTCGGCCGCCGCGCTCGAGGACAAGAAGGAGTACACGGGCGAGCGGCTCACGCTCAACTTCCAGGACATCGAGACGCGCGCGGTGCTGCAGCTGCTCGCTGATACCAGCGGCCAGAACATCGTGGTGAGCGATTCCGTACAGGGCAACGTGACGCTGCGTCTGCAGAATGTGCCATGGGATCAGGCGCTCGACATCGTGTTGCGCACCAAGGGTCTGGATAAGCGTCGCCAGGACAACGTCATCATCGTGGCGCCGACCGAGGAGCTCGCGGCGCGCGAGAAGGCAGAGCTCGCGGCCCGCAAGGACATCCAGGAGCTCGCGCCGCTGCGCACGGAATACCTGCAGGTCAACTACGCCAAGGCCGCGGATCTCGCGGGACTCATCAAGTCCTCCGGCGATAACTCGCTCCTTTCGCAGCGGGGCAGCGTCTCCATCGATGAGCGCACCAACACGCTGCTGATCCAGGACACGGCCGACCGCCTGAACGACATTCGTCGGCTGGTCACGACGCTCGACATCCCGATCCGCCAGGTGCTGATCGAGGCGCGCATCGTGATCGTGAACGACGACTTCAGCCGCAACCTCGGCGTGCGCTTCGGTACCACCGTGGCGCTCGATCACGGGGGCAGCGATGGCGGAGGCGTCGTCGGCGGCACGCCGTTTGTCACCGAGGATGATGACGTCGTCATCTCGCGGAATGAGCCGCCAGCCTCGCCTGGTGGCACACCTGGCTTTGTTCTGCCCGACCCGAACGACCGCTACATGGTCAATCTCCCGGTCGCGGCCCCGGCGGGCCGGATCGCGCTGACACTCCTCGACTCGGACTACATCGTGGACCTGGAGCTGTCCGCCGCACAGGCCGAAGGCCGCGGCGAGATCGTCTCCGCGCCGCGCGTCGTCACCGCGAACCAGCGCGAGGCGGTGATCGAGCAGGGCGTGGAAATTCCCTACCAGGAAGCGTCCTCGAGCGGCGCCACCACCATCCAGTTCAAGAAGGCGGTGCTGGCACTGCGCGTGACGCCGCAGATCACTCCTGACAACCGCATCATCATGGACCTGACCGTCAACAAGGACAGCGTCGGCCAGGTGATCGTGACTTCGCTCGGCGTCAACGTGCCCTCGATCGACACGCGCGAGATCGTCACGCAGGTGCTCGTCAACGACGGCCAGACAGTCGTGCTGGGCGGCATCATGGAGACTGAGTACCGCGAGACCGAGACCAAGGTGCCCTGGCTGGGCGATATCCCGGGCCTGGGGATCCTGTTCAAGAACAAGACGAAGACCAACAACAAGGACGAGTTGTTGATCTTCATCACTCCGCGGATCCTGCGCGAGGGCGCGAACCTGTACTGACGCGTCCGAAAGGGGTCTAATCGCATGCGGCCGCTCTTGCAGCGGCCGCATGCATTTCATGCTCTCGAAACCGAACATCTTCCTGATTGGCCCGATGGGCTCGGGCAAGACGGCGGTTGGCAAGCACCTGTCGCGCGCGCTCCGGCTGAGCTTCTACGACAGCGATGCGGAGATCGAGGCACGCACCGGTGTCGACATCCCCTTCATCTTCGAGAAGGAAGGCGAGGCGGGTTTCCGGGTCCGCGAGCGCGAGGTCATCGAGCACCTGACCCAGCTCGATCATCTGGTGCTCGCCACCGGGGGCGGAGTGGTCCTGCATCCCGACAACCGCCGGGTGCTCGCCGAACGCGGCTGCGTGGTCTATCTCAAGACCTCCGTCTATCAGCAGCTCGAGCGCACGCGTCACAGCCGGCATCGGCCACTGCTGCTCGACACCGACCCGCGCGAGAAGCTCGAAGCCCTCATGATCGAGCGTGAGCCGCTGTACGCCGAGATCGCGGACCTCACGGTGTCGACCGACGGGCGGCGCGTGCAGGCCGTGGCGGAGGACGTCTATCGGGCCTTGCAGGAGCGTTAGTCGCCCTGGCCCCGCTTCGGCCGCGCAGCGCCGCGCCCTATACTCCGGCCTGCCGTGCAGCAACTCAGCATCGAACTCGGTTCCCGCAGCTACCCGATCTTCATCGGCGAAGGCTTGCTTGGCGCGCGCGAGCTCCTCGCCCGCGAGATCGGCACCGGCCGCTTGCTGGTGGTTACCAACGCGACCGTCGCCGCCCTGCACCTCGAGACGCTGCGCCGCGGGTTATCGGGCGCCCAGGTGGCCGTCGAGACATTGCCCGACGGCGAGCGGTTCAAGAGCCTGGGCACCTTCACGCGGCTGCTCGATGCACTGGTCGAAGCCCGGGTCGGCCGCGACGGTGCGATCCTGGCGCTTGGCGGCGGAGTCATCGGCGACCTCGCGGGATTCGCGGCGGCCTGCTACCAACGCGGTATCGCCTATGTTCAATTGCCAACGACGCTGCTCGCGCAGGTGGATTCCGCGGTCGGCGGCAAGACGGGCGTGAACCATCCTGCCGGCAAGAACCTCATCGGCGCTTTTCATCAGCCGCGTTGTGTCATCTCCGACACGGCGACCCTGCGCACCCTGCCCGAGCGCGAGCTGCGTGCCGGGCTCGCGGAGGTCATCAAGTACGGATTGATCAGCGACGCGAGCTTTCTCGAGTGGCTGGAGGCGAATCTCGATGCGCTGCTGCGCCGCGAAGCGCCGGCGCTCGAGCACGCCATCCTGCGCTCGTGCGCAATTAAGGCCGAGATCGTCTCCCAGGATGAGCGGGAGCATGGCCGGCGGGCACTTCTCAACCTGGGGCACACGTTCGGCCATGCGCTGGAATCGGCCACCGGGTACGGCGAGTGGTTGCACGGCGAGGCGGTCGCTGCCGGCATGCTGATCGCGGCGCGCCTGTCTGCTCGCCTCGGCTGGCTCCAGGCTGCAGATATCGAGCGCGTGCGGACACTCCTCGAGCGCTGCGACTTGCCGTTCACGGTGCCGCAGATCGGCAGTGCGCGGGCGCTTGACTACATGCAGATGGATAAGAAGGTGCGCGACGGCCGCATCCGCCTGGTCCTGCTGCGTCGGTTGGGATCGGCTCAGCTCGCCGACGACTACGATCCGGCCGCACTGCGGGCCGTGCTCGAGGAATCCTTCGGGCTATGACTGACAGCGCCAATCGCGAGTTGCTGGCCGCCTACGCCGCGCGCCCTGAATACTCCCGTGGCCGCGTGCGCGCCGAACCTGCACCGCGCTTTCGCAGCGAATACCAGCGCGACCGCGATCGCATCGTGCATGCGGGTGCGTTCCGGCGCCTGGTATACAAGACCCAGGTGTTCGTGAACCACGAGGGCGATCTCTATCGCACGCGCATCACGCATTCGCTCGAAGTGGCGCAGATCGCACGCACCATCGCACGCACGCTGCAGCTCAACGAAACGCTCACCGAGGCCATCTGCCTGGCGCACGATCTCGGTCATACGCCGTTTGGTCACGCCGGACAGGACGCCCTCAACGACTGCATGCGTGAGTACGGTGGCTTCGAGCACAACCTGCAGTCGCTGCGCGTCGTGGATGAGCTCGAGGAGCGTTACGCCGACTTCCCGGGCCTCAACCTGACCTACGAGTGCCGCGAGGGGATTCTCAAGCACTGTTCCGTGAACAATGCGCGCCAGCTCGGGGCGCTCGGCGAGCGCTTCATCAAGCGCGAGCAGCCAGGCCTCGAGGCACAGCTTGCGAATCTCGCGGACGAGATCGCGTACAACAACCACGATGTGGACGACGGGCTGCGCGCCGGCCTCATTACGATCGACGAGTTGCGCGAGGCGCAGCTCTTCCGGCGCCAGTACGACCGCGTGAAGGCGCAGCATGGCGACCTGGATGGCCGTCGGCTGGTTTACGAAGTCGTGCGCCATATGATCGACTTCGTCGTCACCGACCTGATCACCACGACGCAAGCAGCCATCGCCAAGGCCGCGCCTGCGAGCATCGACGAGGTGCGCCGGCTCGGCGCGCCGCTGGTCGGTTTCAGCGCGCAGGCCCGCGAAGAGCACCAGGAACTGAAACGCTTCCTGCGTGCCCGCGTATACCAGCACTACAAGGTGCAGCGCATGACCACCAAGGCGAAGCGCCTGATGCGCGAGCTCTTCGACGTCTTCATGAGCGATGTCAACCTCATGCCACCCGAGCACAGCGCCACCGCACTCAGGATGAGTCAGAGTCAGGGCGAGGCCGGCAAGGCGCGCGCAGTGGCGGACTACATCGCCGGGATGACGGATCGGTATGCGATACTGGAGCACCGGAGGCTCTTCGATGTCGCAGAGCGCACTTAAGGCGGCGCCCCCGCCGCACGCCACCATCCCGATCCGCGAACGTCTCATCTTTGCACTCGACGTGCCCGACGCTGAGAGCGCGCGCCAGCTGGCCGGCAAACTGGGCGACGCGGTGCACTTCTACAAGCTCGGCCTCGAGCTCTTCATGGCCGGCGGCTACTTCGAGCTCCTCGACTGGCTGGCCGCCCAGGGCAAAAAGATCTTCGTCGATCTCAAGTTCTTCGATATTCCCGCGACCGTCGCCGGTGCGGTCAGGAACCTGCGGGGCCGTGGCGTGACGTATGCGACGGTGCATGGGCTGGCGTCGATCATGGAAGCGGCCGCGCAGGCCAAGGGCGAGGTGAAGATTCTCGCGGTGACGGTGCTCACGAGCCTCGACCGTCGCGACGTGGATGAGCTCGATACCGGCGTCGATGTGGAGCAGCTCGTGATCACCCGTGCGCGTCGCTCGCTGGAGAGCGGTTGCGATGGCGTCATCTGCTCTGGTCAGGAAGCCGCTCTGGTCCGCAAGCACGTCGACCATCGGCTCTACGTCGTCACACCCGGCATCCGTCCGGCCGGCGATCGGCCGTCGGACGACCAGAAGCGCGTGGTGACCGTCGAACAGGCGTTCCGCGACGGTGCGGACCACGTCGTGGTCGGACGCCCGATCCGCGATGCGACCGATCCGCGCGCCGCAGCGGAAAGCATTCAGAGTGCCATCGCCAGGCTCTTCTAACCCGTCGCCGCGATCGATTCCGCCTCGAAGCGCCAGGCTTCGAGATCGGGCTGCCAGCCCTCGTCGGGCCAACCGGCCTTGCGGCGCAGCTCGCGCACGAAGCTCGCGGCGTCCGGCACGCTTTCCCAGACGTGCGGAATGAAGGTCACGCGTTCGCCGGCCGAGGCGAGGACCAGACCATCGCGTCCCGGTGTCAGCGCCGCGAGGAGCTCGGCAGTGCTACGCACGTGCAGCGGCTCGAGCGGCGTGAGCACCGATATCTCGATCTCGATGTCGCCGAGCTCTTCGCTCGCGAGCGGGTGGAAGCGGGGATCGGTGAAGCCCGCCGCGTAGGCGTTGTGCCACACGTCCTCGATCAGCGGCCGTTCCGCTTCGAGCCGCCCGCAGCAACCGCGCAGCCGATTGCCGACCATGAGCGTCACGAAGGAGCTCCGCCACACGGTGGTCCCGGGTGGATAGACGGCTGCGGGGAAGGGCGCCACGGCACGCAGGAGCACACTTTGTTCCAGCGAACGGCGCGCCGTTTCGAGCAGCGCACGGCGTGCGGCGGGCTCAAACATCGTAGAGCGACCAGGCGCCATAGCCGACCACGCGCTGGCGATCGCCCGCGGTATCGCCGGAGTTGCGCAGGTCTTCCAGGCGAATCCGCATGCGCCGCTCCCGTGCCGCGGCGAGGATGCCGTTCAGACCGATGCAGCCGCAGGCCTGTTCGCCGTCGAGATCGCTCGCGAGCTTCATGACCGCCGCGTTGGTGGCCGCATCGAGCTGCCGCGCGGACTCGTAGCTGTGATAGTGGCTGAGATCGGTGCTCACGAGGATGAGCGTGCGCTCATCCCCCCAGGCGCGCTCGAGCGCTTGCGCCACCTCGGCGGCGGTCGCATCGCCCGCGGCAATCGGCAGGAGCGCGAAGTCACCGAGGAGTACCTGGAGAAACGGCAATTCCACTTCCAGGCTGTGCTCGGGCGCGTGCGGCGCATCGGCCAAACGCACTTGTGGCAGGTCGAGCAGCTCCTTGCGGCCTTGCGTATCGATCCGGATGCGGCCGAGTGGGGTTGCAAACGCGTCGACCGTGGGCAGTACAAGCCCGCGGAACGGCACCCGGTGGCTCGGCCCGATGAGCACCACGCGCTCGATCTGCCCGGCCGCACCCGCGAGCAGCCGAAAGCCCGCCGCCGCGGTGGCACCGGAGTACACGTAACCCGCATGCGGCGCAATCAATGCCTTGGGACGCGCCTGCGGCGGGAACTCTCCCTGCAGGAGGCTCCGCACGCAGTCGTCGAGCTCGCGAGGATCGCCCGGGTAAAACAGGCCCGAGACGGCTGCGGGCCGCACGCGTAAGCTTGAGCCGGCGGTGGCCATGGCGGGCGGAGTATCGAACCGCGCGTCGTATTGGGCAACTGCCGGCAAGATGGAAGCTGCGACAGACGAATCCGCGGTCGACACGCGCTACTGGCACTGGGTGGACGAGGAGCGCATCCAGTGCGATGTCTGTCCGCGTGCCTGCAAGCTGCGCCCCGGCCAGCGTGGCCTGTGTTTCGTGCGTGGCCACCGGGACGGCCAGGTCAAGCTCCTGACTTACGGGCGCTCGAGCGGCTTCTGCATCGATCCCATCGAGAAGAAACCGCTCAACCACTTCCTGCCGGGCAGCTCCGTGCTGTCGTTCGGCACCGCGGGCTGCAACCTGGCCTGCAAGTTCTGCCAGAACTGGGACATCAGCAAGTCGCGCGAGATCGACACGCTCGCCGACAGCGCCAGTCCCGAGAAGCTCGCCCGCACAGCCCAGGCGCTTGGGTGCCAGAGCGTCGCCTACACCTACAACGATCCGGTGGTGTTCATGGAATACGCCATCGATGTGGCACAGGCGTGCCACGAACTGGGTGTGAAGTCCGTGGCGGTGACGGCCGGCTACATGTGCGCGGAGCCGCGCGTCGAATTCTATCGCTACATGGACGCCGCCAACGTCGACCTGAAGGGCTTTACCGAGCGCTTCTACTACAAGGTGTGCGGCGGTGAGCTGCAGCCGGTGCTCGAGACGCTCGAGTACCTCAAGCACGAAACGCAGGTGTGGTTCGAGATCACCACGCTCCTCATCCCCGGCGAGAATGATTCGGATGCCGAGCTCGACGAGCTCACGCAATGGGTCATGCGGAAACTCGGACCGGACGTGCCGCTGCACTTCACGGCCTTTCACCCCGACTGGAAGATGCTCGACAAGCCGCACACGCCGCCGGCGACGCTCACGCGCGCCCGCGATATCGCCGTGCGTAACGGGTTGCGCTACGTGTACACGGGCAACGTGCATGACCGCGAGGGCGGCAGCACCTGGTGTCACGGCTGCGGCACGTTGCTGATCGAACGCGATTGGTACGAGCTGGGCGCTTGGCGGCTCGATGCACATGGCAACTGCCTGCAATGCGGCGAGACATTGCCGGGCGTCTTCCGCGGGCCGCCCGGGACCTGGGGCCGCCGGCGTCAGCCGGTGCGCCTCGCGGCACCGATGCGCTGAGCGCAGCCTCCGTGTGAACTCAACACACGCCTGCCTGCCCAAAGCCGGAGTAGATCGTCACTTTCAGTCACGGTTCAGGAGCACGGACGCACTCTCTCCCATCGCCATGGACTCGAGGACTGCATCCGCCGACCTGCGCCTGCCGCTCCTGCTGTCGTTAGCGGTTCTGCTCATCGCAGGATGTGGCACGGAGCCTTATCGGCCGCCGGCAAACACCCGCACGCCCGTACCCGCACCGAGCAGGCCGCCCGCGTCGGCGGTAGAACCGGGTGAGGAGATCGTGCAACTGGCACGTAACCTGATCGGCGCGCCTTACCGGTTCGGGGGTTCAGGCCCGCGTGAGTTCGATTGCAGCGGGCTGGTGTTCTTCGTCCATCAGAAGCTTGGCATCGAGGTGCCGCGCACCGCCGCTCAGCAGGCCGCGGCCGCCGCGCCGGTCAATGCGCTGAAGCTGGCGCCCGGAGACCTGGTGTTCTTCACCGATTCCGGCCGCGAGATCACCCACGTCGGGATCTACGCAGGTCACGGGCAATTCGTGCACGCGCCGAAAAGCGGCCAACCGGTCGGCTACGGGTCGATGTTCGACGACTACTATCTGCACAACTTTGCGGGCGCCGGCCGTTTTTACCGGGAGCACTGACCGGCACGCCGCGCTAACTCGCAGTGCCACGTAACTGCCCGGCGACGGGCAGATTGCGAATTCGCATGCCGCTCGCGGCGTAGATGGCGTTGGTAAGAGCCGGCACCGCGCTTGGGATTCCCATTTCGCCCGCGCCGGAAGGCGCGAAGTCGGTGCGCAGGATCTCGACTTCCACGTCCGGTGCCTGCGCCAGGCGCAGCAGTGGATAGTCGGAGAAATTGCTCTGCACGATGCGCCCGGCCTCGACCGTGATGCCAAGATTGAGCGCGGTCGACAATCCATCGATGGTGCCGCCGGAAAGCTGCGCCTCGACGCCGAGCGGATTCACCACGGTGCCCACGTCACCGACGCAGACGCAGCGTCCGATGCGGAGCTCTCCCGCTGCTACGGTCACTTCCATGGCATGCGCGGTGTAGCCGCCGAACACGAAGTGACCGGCGATGCCGCGGCCGGTGCCCTTGGGCAGCGCTCCGCCCCAGCCGATGCGCTCCGCCGCTCGTCGCAGCACTGCAGCCATGCGGCCGGTGTGGAACTTCGGCCCGCCATGATCGCGATAGTCGAGCTCGCGCGACTCGCCGAGGAGCTTCAGGCGCAGCGCCAGCGGGTCCTGGCCGCTCGCAATAGCGACCTCGTCCACGAACGATTGAGTGGGGAAGGCGACGAACATCGGCAACGGGGCGCGCCACCAGCCACGCGCCAGCCCGAACTCCACCGCCGAGAATTCACAGGAGTAGTTCGGCACGCTGCCGGCGGGAAAACCGTCGGGGTCGGCACAGCCGATCCAATCTTCGGCATCGCCCATGTCCTCTACGCGCCATTTCCTCGAGGTCGCGGCCACGCGATGCCGCCAGCCGGTGACGTTGCCCTGCGAGTCGAGCGCCGCCGCGAACGCGTGCACCCCGAACGGGCGATAGAAATCGTTGCGCAGGTCGTCCTCGCGGCTCCAGAGGAGTTTCACCGGCGCTTTCACCACCCGCGCGATGTACACCGCCTCCGCGACGTAGTCGTTCTCCAGGCGCCGGCCAAACCCACCGCCCGAGCGCACCAGGCGGATCTCGATGTTGAGCCGTGGAATCCCTGTCATCGCGTTGATCAGGCGCGATGCGCTGCCGGGACTCTGAATGGGTGCGACGAGTAACGCGCGATCCGACTTCAGGTCGAGCAGCGCATTCATGGGCTCGAGGGTCGCATGCGCAAGGAAGGGTTGCGTGTACTCCGCTTCCACGACCCGGGCGGCAGCGGCGCGCGCGCTGTCGAAGTTACCGTCGGTGCGCGCCACGGTCCCGGGGCGGCGCGCGGCTTCGAGTGCGCGTTGCGCCAGCGCGCCGGTGGAATCCTGTGCGTGGGGACCCGGTCGCCATTCGATCTTGAGCGCTTCCCGGCCCTTGCGCGCCGACCAGGTATCTTCGGCGACCACGGCAATGCCGGCCGCCAGGGCGCGATTGAGCGGCTGGTCGGGTTGCGGGCCTGGGATCACGACGATCTCGCGCACGCCGGGCACGCGCCGTGCGGCGGTGGCATCGAAACGCGCGATGCGGCCATCGAAATAGGGACAGCGCTCGATCATTGCCGTGAGCGCGTCGGGCACTCGCGCATCGATGCCGTACGCGGCCTTGCCCGTCACGATGTCGCGCGCATCAGCCACGCGCACCGGCTGGCCGATGATGCGAAAGTCCGCAGGCGGCTTGAGCGGCAGCGGATAATCCGGCGCTTCGAGTTGCGAGGCGGCGGCTGCGAGTTCCGCATAACCGAGCGACCGGCCATCGAAATGAAAGACGCGGCCTTCGCGCGTCGTGAGGCGATTCGCCTCGACATTCCATTCCTCGGCCGCGGCGGCGACAAGCAGCCAACGCGCCTTCGCGCCCGCCTGGCGCAGAGATTCGAATCCGTCTGGAATGCTGGTGCTGCCGCCCGCGCCCTGCGGCCCGTATTTCGACGCGAGTCCCGGCGGCTCCGGGCTCGCGACGATGCCGTACGGAAGCTGCTCCACCTCGACTTGCGACCACGCGACGTCGAGTTCCTCGGCGATCAGCAT
>DATIEU010000079.1:0-5267 GCA_035455565.1 Steroidobacteraceae bacterium
ACAGCTCCTCAACAGCATGCTGAAGGCGATCGGCCTCGAGCGCTCGCAGATCTACATCGCCAACATCCTCAAGTGCCGGCCGCCCGGCAATCGCGACCCCAAGCCCGAGGAGGCCGCTCATTGCAGGCCGTACCTCGAGCGCCAGATCGAGCTCATTGCGCCCCGCATCATCCTGGTGGTCGGCCGGATCGCCGCGCAGACGCTGCTGCAGACCGATACGCCCATCGGTCGCATGCGGGGCCGCCTCTATTCCTTCGGGCCACGCGCCACGCCGGTCGTGGTGACTTATCATCCCGCCTACCTGCTGCGCTCGCCGGGCGAGAAGCGCAAGGCGTGGTCGGATCTCTTGTTCGCCCAGGACGTGCTTGCGCGTGGCCACGGCTAGAAACGAAATCCCGCTGCCGGAAATCACCATCCGGCCGATGAACGAGGCCGACGTCGGCACGGTCGTGGCGCTCGAACGCGAGGCATATCTGTTTCCGTGGAGCGAAGGCATCTTTCGCGATTGTCTGCGCGTCGGTTATCTCTGCCGGGTGATCGAGAGCGCGGGGAGCGTGGTGGGCTTCGGCATCATGTCGGCGGGGGCGGGCGAAGCGCACGTGCTCAACATCTGCGTGCGCACGGACTTGCGGTGCCGCGGCCTGGGCGCACGCATGCTCGGCTATCTCCTCGATCGCGCCTACGCGGCCGGCATGCTCGAAGCCTTCCTCGAAGTGCGGCCCTCCAACGTGGCAGCGATCAGGCTCTACCAGGCGGCGGGATTCGAGCAGGTGGGCACGAGACGCGGCTATTACCAGGCGGTCGGCGGGCGTGAGGACGCGGCCGTGCTGCGCCTCGACCTCACGGCACGCGCCAGCGCGGCCGCGCGGCGGCGCTGATACAATGCGCGCCTTTTTTTAGGCCGTGTTCCACACCCATGTCCGAGCTTCCCGCTGACGTCGCGCGACGGCGCACTTTCGCGATCATCTCGCATCCCGACGCCGGCAAGACCACGCTGACCGAGAAGCTGCTGCTGTTCGGCGGTGCCATCCAGATGGCGGGCACCGTGAAAGGGCGCAAGGCCGCGCGTCACGCCACGTCCGACTGGATGCGTCTCGAGCAGCAGCGCGGCATCTCGGTCACTTCCTCGGTCATGCAGTTCCCGTATCGCGGGCGCGTCGTGAATCTCCTCGACACGCCCGGCCACGAGGATTTCTCCGAGGACACCTATCGAACGCTCTCGGCCGTCGACTCGGCGCTGATGGTGATCGACTGTGCCAAGGGCGTGGAGGAGCGCACCATCAAGCTCATGGAAGTGTGCCGACTGCGCGACACGCCGATCATGACTTTCATAAACAAGCTCGACCGCGATGGACGCGAGCCGATCGGCCTGCTCGATGAGATCGAGCACGTGCTCAAGATCCAGTGCGCACCGGTGACCTGGCCGATCGGCATGGGCCGCGACCTCAAGGGGATCTATCACTTTCTCGAGGATCGCATCTACGTCTACACGGCAGGCGAGCGCGGCCGGGCGGGCACCAACCTCGTCATCGATCGGCTCGCGAGTCCCGCGGCACAGGAGTTCCTTGGCGAGGCGGCGGGTACGCTCCACGATGAGATCGAGCTGGTGCGGGGCGCCACGCACCGCTTCGACAGCCAAGCCTATCTCGCGGGCCGGCAGACGCCGGTGTTCTTCGGCTCCGCCATCAACAACTTCGGCGTCGAGGAACTGCTCGCCGCGTTCGTGGAGCACGCACCCACGCCGCGCGGGCGCGAAGCGAGCGAGCGCCGCGTGGAGCCGGGCGAGGAGAAGCTCACGGGTTTCGTGTTCAAGATCCAGGCGAACATGGATCCGGGCCACCGCGATCGCATCGCCTTCGTCCGGCTGTGCTCCGGACGGTACGCGCGGGGCATGCGCCTGCATCACGTGCGGCTCGACAAGCAGATCAAGGTGAGCGATGCGCTCACCTTCATGGCGGCGGATCGCTCGCAGGCGGAGGACGCTTGCGCCGGCGACATTCTCGGCCTGCACAATCACGGCACCATCAACATCGGCGATACCTTCACGGAAGGCGAGCGTCTCACCTTCACCGGGATACCCAACTTCGCGCCCGAGCTCTTCCGGCGCGCGGTGCTGCGCGATCCGCTCAGGATGAAGGCCCTGCAGAAGGGGCTGTCGCAGCTCTGCGAAGAGGGCGCGACGCAGCTTTTCAAGCCGTTGCGCAACAACGACCTGATCCTGGGGGCCGTCGGACCGTTGCAGTTCGAAGTGGTGGCCTTTCGGCTGCAGGACGAGTACGGCGTCGAGTGCACATTCGAAAGCGTCAATGTCGTCACGGCGCGTTGGGTCGACGCCGCCAATCCCGCCAAGCTGGAAGAGTTCACCACCCGCGCGCATGACAACCTGGCGCTCGATCATGCGGGAGCGCTCGTCTACCTCGCGCCTACACGCGTGAACCTTGCGCTCACCCTCGAGCGCTGGCCGGACATCCGCTTCCGGACGACGCGCGAGCACTTGGCGACCGCCGCGTGACGACGCCATTCCTGCGCCGGCCGGTGCTGTCGTGGGCCCTCTACGACTGGGCCAACTCGGCGTTCGCGACCACCGTGATGGCGGGGTTCTTTCCTCTGTTCTTCAAGCAGTACTGGGCGGCGGGCTCGGAGCCCACCGTGAGCACGTTCTGGCTTGGGATGGGCAACGGCCTTGCGAGCGGCGTGGTCGCAGTGCTGGCGCCGTTCCTCGGAGCGGTCGCGGATCGTGGCGGCACGCGCGTGCGGCTGCTGCTCTTCTTCACGGTGATCGGTGTTGCGCTGACCGCCGCTCTCTACTGGGTCGCGCGCGGCGACTGGCCGCTGGCGCTGCTGTTCTACGCACTCGCCGTCGTGGGCTTTTCGGGCGGCGCCACGTTCTGCGATTCGCTGTTGCTCGATGTCGCGGAGGAGCCTGAGTTCGATCGCGTGTCGGCTTACGGTTACTCGCTCGGTTACCTGGGCGGCGGGTTGCTGTTCCTCGTCAATGTGCTGATGTTTACCAATCCGTCGCTCTTCGGTCTCGCCGACGGCGCGCACGCGGTCCGCGTCGCGTTCGTGACGGTGGCGGTGTGGTGGGCCGTGTTCACGATTCCCACCATGCTGTTCGTGCGCGAGCGCGCGCCGGCGGCGCCGTTACCCGCGGGAGCAGCGTTGCGCGCGGGCTGGCAGGAGCTCTGGAGCACCGTGGGACACCTGCGCAACTATCGCGGACTGGTGCTCTTCCTGGTCGCCTACTGGCTCTACATCGATGGCGTCAACACCGTGATCAAGATGGCGGTCGACTATGGGCTCGCCCTTGGCTTCGAGGCGAAGAGCCTGATCACGGCGCTCCTCATCACGCAGTTCGTGGGATTTCCTGCGGCGCTCGCTTTCGGCTGGCTGGGCGATCGCCTGGGTGCACGCACCGGCATCCTGGTCGCGATCGCCGTGTACCTCGCGACCACGCTGTGGGCCTATTTCCTCGACAACGTGAGCGAGTTCTACGCCATGGCGATCGTGATCGGCCTGGTGCAGGGCGGTATCCAGAGCCTCAGCCGTTCCTTCTACGCGCGGCTGGTGCCGCGCGAGAAGGCAGGTGAGTTCTTCGGCTTCTTCAACATGATGGGCAAGTTCGCCGCCGTGCTCGGTCCGGTGCTGCTGGGCTGGGTGGCGCTGCTCACGGGAAGCTCCCGCGCCGCGATTCTTTCGCTCGTCCTGTTGTTCGCCGCGGGCGGCGTGCTGCTCTGCCTGGTCAGGGATGCGCAGGCTGAAACCAGTCGGCCGGATCGAGTCGGTAGAAGCGCCTGAATTCCTCGTACAGCGCCGCGTGCTCGTCGCGCAGCTCGACCGGCAGCTCAAAGAACGTCTCGGTCACCACTGCGAAGAACTCGCCCGGATCCTCGGCGCCGTACGGATCGATGAGCGTCGCCTCGTTCCGGGCAGCTGCCGCACGCAGTTTCTCGAACTCCTCGTTCAGCACCTTCGACCAGCGCTCGTAGTGCGCCGCTTCGCCGAGCAGTGGCGCGCCGTTGACACCCCCGTCCTCGGCGTCGAGGTAGTGCGCGAACTCATGGTAGACGACGTTGAATCCGGCGCCGCGCTCGGCAGCGCTCGCCTGCACGTCGTCCCACGAAAGGATGATCCGATGCGTGTCCCATGTCTGGCCGGAGAGGACCTGGTCGTGACGATGCACGACGCCGGCCTCATCGTGATGCTCGTCCGGCGCAATGAACGCGGCGGGATAGATCAGCACCGAATACAGATCGTCATAGACGTGCATGGGCCGATTGACCACGAGCAGACATGCTTGCGCTGCGATCGTCAGCTTCATCTCGAGGCTGACCTCGAGCCCCCGACAACCGACGAACTCTTTCTCCGCCAGAAACTGCTGCACGAGTCCATCGAGGCGCGCGCGCAACGCGGCGGGCATCGCGCCGTAAAAGGGCAGCGCGCGCTCGAGATGTGCGCGCCACGCGGCGGGCAGCGGGCGGGCGCGCAGCTGGCGCCGGCGATGTGCTTGCCACAGCGGGCGCCCGAGCAGCACGGCGATCACGGCTGCGGCGATGACCAGAATGATCGCGGCGGTCACAGTCTCTTCTCTTCTCAGGGTGCTTTCCTCCCGAAGCTTTTTCCAGGACCGCCGAAAACAGGGATGTTTTCGACGGAGCCTACAGGGACGTATTTACGGCGTTCCAGGAAAGAGCTTCGGGAGGGAAGCACCCGGTCTTCACTGTGCTTTCTTCAACTTCTCGACCACGGCGATGTACGCCTGCATCGCCTTGTCAGCCGGCGTGCCCTTCTTTGCCGCCCACGCGTCGTACTTGGCGCGGCCGGTGAGATCGAGGAATCCCGGCCGGCTGCCCTTCACATCGCCTTCGCTCGCCTGCTTGTAGAGCGCATAGAGCTCGAGCAACTGGTCGTTCGAGGGACGCGACTTCAGCTTCTGCACTTCCTGCGCCGCGGTCGCAAACTGCGTCTTCAAATCAGCCATGCACGCCTCCTGTCAACGGAGGATCAGTATGCCATAGGCATCGATCGGCTCAGGTTGGTCGTGGCGCGGGTCGGAAGGCGCGCACGTGGCGGAGCAGATCCTCGAGCGCGCCGGCGGCGGCGGCTTTCCCATAGCGCAACTCGAGATACAGGCTCGTAATGATGTCGGCCTGCGGGGCCAGGTCGGGTCGCGCGCTGCGCACGCGCGCCGCGAAATCGCTGGCGCCCTCGTGCCGGAGCCTCGCCAGCCCACGCTGCTCGAGTCGCCGGCAGAACCGCGCGTACGC
>DATIEU010000080.1:0-2980 GCA_035455565.1 Steroidobacteraceae bacterium
GCACCTGTACCTGACCACCAGCAATCGCGGCCCGGGGCTGAAGGCGGACATGAACCACGTGAGCGCGTACCGCATCGACGCGGCGACGGGCGGCCTTGCGCCTGACGGAGCGCCGCAGCCGCTCCCGCATCGCGCAGTCAACGTCTGTCTCGATCCGCGGGGCCGTTACGCGATCAACGCGCACAACCTGCCGCAGAGCGGGCTGACGATCCACGGCATCAATTCCGACGGCACGCTGGGGCCGGAAGTCGGGCAACCTGCGGGCCTCGAGTTCGGTCCCTATCCGCACCAGGTGAGGGTCGCGCCGTCGGGGCGCACGGTCGTGGTCGCCGACCGCGGCAACAAGGCGCAAGGCGGCAAGCCCGAGGATCCGGGGGCGCTGCGGGCTTTCGCCTTCGAGAACGGCGTGCTGTCGAAGCCCCAGGTCGTCGCGCCCAACGGCGGTTACGGCTTCGGCCCGCGTCACGTCGACTTCCATCCGGAAAAACCGTGGATGTACGTCTCGGACGAGAAGCGCAGCCAGCTCTACATGTTCCGCATGCCCGGGGATCGTATCGAGTCCGAAGCTGCCTATACCTGCGATACGCTGCGCGATCGTGCCAACGCCAGGCCCCGCCAGCAGCCGAGCACGATCCACGTGCATCCGAATGGGCGCTTCGTCTACATTGCGAACCGCGCCGACCACACGGTCGATTTCAACGGCAAGAAGGTCTTCGGCGGCGGCGAGAACACGATCACGGCCTTCGCGATCGATTCGACAACCGGCGAGCCCAGGCTCATTCAGCACGCCGACACGCACTCGTTCCACGTGCGCACGTTCGCCTTCGATCCAGGCGGGCGCCTCATGGTCGCTGCGAGCATCAAGCCGATGAACGTGCGCGAAGGCAACGACGTGACGACGGTGCCGGCGCGGTTGTCGGTATTCCGGTGCGGCCCGGACGGCAAGCTCGATTTCGTGCGCGCCTACGACGTCGACGCAGCGGGCAAGACGCACTACTGGATGACGGTCGTCGGTCTCGATTAACTTTAACCCCAGCAAGGAGAACCACCATGTTGAAACTGTTCTGGGCCCGCGGCACCTGCGCGCTGGCGTCCTGCATCGCGCTTGAAGAAGCCGGCGCCCAAGTCGAAACCGTCAAGCTCGATTTCACCCAAGGCGATCAGCGCAAGCCCGAATATCTGAAGGTGAACCCCAAGGGCCGCGTGCCCGCGCTCGTTACCGACCGCGGCATCCTCACCGAAACCCCGGCGATCCTCGCGTGGATCGCGCAGACCTGGCCGCAGGCGAAGCTCGCGCCGGCCGACCCCTTCGATTTTGCCGCGGCGCAGGCCTTCAACAGCTACCTGTGCTCCACCGTGCACCCCGCGCACGCGCACGGACGGCGCGGCGCGCGCTGGGCGGACGATGCCGCGGCACACGCATCGATGAAGGCGAAAGTGCCGCAGAACATGGCCGACTGCTACACCCTGATCGAAAACGAATACCTGAAAGGGCCGTGGGTGATGGGCGCCGCCTACAGCATCTGCGATCCGTATCTCTACACCATCAGCGGCTGGCTCGAGGGCGACGGCGTCGACATCGCGAAATTCCCCAAGGCGCACGATCACTTCAAGCGCATGAACGAGCGCGCGGCGGTGAAGAAGGCGGTGGCGGTATTCCGGGGGTAGGCTCAGCGGGCCGGCCGCTGTGGCACGAAGTCGCTCTCCCTGATGCCTGCGATGCGGACTGGCTTCTTCATCGCGTCACGCCGGAAGGGCTCGCCCAGCTCCTGGTTCAACACGACCTCGATGAAGGTGGTTACGCGATCCTTCATCTGCGCATTGATCGCCGCGCGCAGCGCCTGCGTGAGCGCATCAGGGGTGCTTACCTTCACGCCCTTCAGACCACATGCTTCGGCGAGCTTCGCGTATTCGACGCCGGTATTGAGCTCCGTGCCGACGAAGTTGTCGTCGAACCAGAGCGTGGTGTTGCGCTTTTCCGCGCCCCATTGGTAGTTGCGGAAGATCACCATCGTGATGGGTTCCCACTCATTGCGTCCGCAGGCCGTCATCTCGTTCATCGAGATGCCGAAGGCGCCGTCGCCGGCAAAGCCCACGCAAGGCACGTCGGGGCAGCCGATCTTGGCGCCAAGAATCGAGGGGAAGCCGTAGCCACAGGGACCGAAGAGGCCGGGCGCCAGATATTTCCGGCCCGCCTCGAACGTCGGGTAGGCGTTGCCGATGGCGCAGTTGTTGCCGATATCGCTCGAGATGATCGCCTCCTTCGGCAGCACCGCCATGATCGCGCGCCAGGCTTGGCGCGCGCTCATCCGGCTCGGCTCGCGCTCGCGGGCGCGCTCGTTCCACGTGGTGCCCGGGTCGTCTTCCTCGTGATCCATGGTGGCAAGCTCCTGCGCCCAGCGCGACCTGGCCTGCGCGATGAGGGCGAGGCGTTCCTGCCGGCCGGCGGCGCCGGCCGTGCCCGGGAGCTGGGCGAGGATCTGTTCCGCGACCTTACGCGCATCGCCCTGGATGCCGATGGCCACTTTCTTTGTCAGGCCGAGCCGGTCGGCGTTGATGTCGACCTGGATGATTTTTGCCTCCTTCGGCCAGTAATCGATCCCGTAGGCGGGCAGGGACGAGAACGGATTCAACCGGGTGCCGAGGGCCAGAACGACATCGGCTTTGGCGACCATCTCCATTGCCGCCTTCGAGCCGTTATAGCCGAGCGGTCCGCAGGACAACGGGTGCGAGCCCGGAAACGCATCGTTGTGCTGGTAGTTGCAGCACACCGGCGCCGCCAGCCGATCGGCGAGCGCGGCGGCCGCGGGGATGGCGCCCGAGAGCACGACGCCTGCGCCGTTCAGCACGACCGGGAATTTCGCCTCGGAGAGCAGTTTCGCCGCCGCCGCCATCGCCGCCTCGCCGCCGCGGGGAGGCTCGATCTCCACGAACTGCGGCAGATCGATATCGATGACGTGCGTCCAGAAATCCCGCGGCA
>DATIEU010000081.1:0-2372 GCA_035455565.1 Steroidobacteraceae bacterium
CCTCGAGGCGCTCAATCTGATGCACGATTCATCGCTGCCGCGCCTGCGCGCCGTGTTGCAGGAGAAACTCGGCTGCCGGCTCGCCGGGGGCGGGTGTACCGAATCCGTATGAACGAGTACTCGCCAGCTCCGGGCTCGGCAGAGGAGCTCGCACGCTTCGCCGGACTGCAGGCGCGCCTCAAACCGCTCTTTCGGGACGTGTATTGCGATCCGCGGGCTCCGCGCACCGTAGTCATAGTGCCCGGGCTCAGCATGGATCAGGAGGTCATATCGCGCATCGAGGGCTTGCCGCATTACGAGGAACGCCAGCTCACCATGCTGATGCTGCTGCGCCTGCCAAACACTCGCATCGTGTTCGTGACGAGCACCCCGATCAGTCCTGCGATCATCGACTACTACCTGAACCTTCTGCCCGGGATTCCACACCAGCACGCGCGCCGCCGCCTGGTCCTGTTATCCGCATACGACGGCTCACCGGTCACGCTGACGGAAAAGATTCTCGAGCGGCCACGCCTGCTCGCGCGCATTCGTGAAGCGATCGGCGAGCCTTCGACTGCCCATCTGTCCTGTTTCAACGCAACGACCGCTGAGCGCACGCTGGCAGTGCAGCTCGGCATTCCGCTGTATGCGTGCGATCCCGCGCTCGGAGGTCTGGGGAGCAAGAGCGGCAGCCGCAAGGTGTTTCGCGAGGCGCAAGTGGCGACGCCGGAGGGTTTCGAAGATCTGCGCGACATGAAGGAGGTCGCAGAGGCGTTGGCCACGCTCAGGCAGCGCTTGCCCGATCTCGCGTGCGCGGTGATCAAGCTGAACGATGGCGCTGGAGGCGAAGGTAACGCGACACTCTCGCTCACCGGCGCACCCGAAGGCCGCGCTTGCGAAGAATGGATCCGCGAGGCGTTGCCGCGGCGAGCAGTCCTCGAAGCGCCCGGCGAAAGCTGGGAACATTACGCAGCCAAGTTCGCGGAGCTGGGTGGCATCGTCGAAGCCTGGATAGCAGGTAATGAGAAGAGCTCGCCCTCCGTGCAGCTGCGCGTGAGTGCACTCGGCGAACTTGAGATCATCTCGACGCACGACCAGGTGCTCGGTGGTCCGACGGGTCAGAGATTTCTTGGCAGCATCTTTCCCGCTGCCGACGCCTATCGATTGCAGATCCAGGCCGTCGCGCGACGCGTCGGCGCCGTGCTCGAGCGGCACGGTGTGCTCGGCCGCTTCGGCGTCGATTTCGTCTGCGTGCGGCAGCCCGGCGGCTGGGATCCGATCGCGATCGAGATCAACCTGCGCAAGGGCGGGACGACCCACACGTTTCAGACGCTGCAGTACCTCACGGGCGGGCAGTACGACGCTGAGAGCGGTCTCTTCCGCACTCCGAGCGGGCAGGCGCGCTACTACTACGCCACCGACAACCTCACCAAGCCTGCATATCGTCGCCTGCTGCCGGAGGATCTCATCGACATCGCGGTAGAGCACGACCTGCACTTCGACCAGACCATCCAGCAGGGCGTCACTTTCAATCTCATTGGCGCGCTCTCGGAGTTCGGCAAGCTCGGCGTCGTCTCGATCGCGGACTCGGTCGAGCGCGCGAGCGAGATCTTCGAGCGCACGGTGACTGTCCTCGATCAGGAAGCGGGTCGGACCGCCATCTGAAGGCCGCAATAAAAGAAAAACCCCTGAAGCCTCGCGACCTCAGGGGTTTTCCGATTTGAGAGCCTGGCAGTGACCTACTTTGGCATGGCTTGCGGCCACACTATCATCGGCGCAGAGCGTTTTCACTTCCGAGTTCGGAATGGGATCGGGTGGTACCCACTCGCTGTATCCGCCAGGCAAACTGTTTGAGAGCGCGGCCGGAGCAACTCCGGCCGTTCCCTCCAATCTGGTTTCACTTGTTCAGTTGACGATCCAATTGGATGTCCGCATTCGCGGTCAACTCACCCAACTGCTTGGGTGTTATATGGTCAAGCCTCA
Source organism: Steroidobacteraceae bacterium (assembly GCA_035455565.1). Taxonomy (GTDB): domain Bacteria; phylum Pseudomonadota; class Gammaproteobacteria; order Steroidobacterales; family Steroidobacteraceae; genus DATBVX01. Next base: position 1,963 of record DATIEU010000081.1, read on the forward strand.
CGGGCAATTAGTACTGGTTAGCTCAATGCATTGCTGCACGTACACACCCAGCCTATCAACGTCGTAGTCTTCGACGGCCCTTCAGGAGGATCAAGTCCTCAGGGAGAACTCATCTTGGGGGGGGCTTCCCGCTTAGATGCTTTCAGCGGTTATCCCGTCCGTACATAGCTACCCGGCAATGCCACTGGCGTGACAACCGGAACACCAGAGGTACGTCCACTCCGGTCCTCTCGTACTAGGAGCAGCTCACCCTCAATTCTCCAACGCCTACGGCAGATAGGGACCGAACTGTCTCACGACGTTCTGAACCCAGCTCGCGTACCACTTTAAATGGCGAACAGCCATACCCTTGGGACCTGCTACAGCCCCAGGATGTGATGAGCCGACATCGAGGTGCCAAACTCCTCCGT
>DATIEU010000082.1:0-2435 GCA_035455565.1 Steroidobacteraceae bacterium
AAGGATGCGGTGCTGGTCGCGCCGCGCTCGCGCGTGCAGGACGTGAAGCAGCTCGTCAATCGACTCAAGGCCGACAAGCGCTACGAGACCGCGCTCCATCGCGAAGTGTTCCGTCCCTGGGGCAGCTACGACAGCATCGACGCCGGCGATCGTTTCCAGGTGAAGCGCCTCAAGGTGAAGCCGGGCGCGGTCCTGTCGCTGCAGGCACACCATCATCGGGCCGAGCACTGGGTGGTCGTGTCGGGCACCGCGAAGATCACGCGTGGCGAGGAAGTGTTCCTGCTCGAAGAGAACGAGTCGACCTATATTCCCATCGGCGTCAAGCATCGGATCGAGAACCCGGGAAAAATCCCGCTGCACATCATCGAAGTGCAGTCTGGCTCCTACCTGGGTGAAGACGACATCGTGCGCTTCGAGGACAAGTACGGCCGCGAAGGGACGACGACATGAAGATCTCCTGCTTCAAGGCGTACGACGTTCGCGGCCGGCTGCCCGATGAGCTCAACGAGGACATCGCCTACCTGATCGGGCGCGGCTACGCCGAGTTCGTGAAGCCGAAGCGCGTCATCATCGGCCGCGACATCCGCCTCTCGAGCGCGCAACTACGCGACGCGGTGGCGCGCGGTCTCACCGATTCCGGCGTCGATGTGTATGACATCGGCCTCTGCGGCACGGAAGGCGTGTACTTCGCGACGTTTCACGAGCGCATGGACGGCGGCATCATGGTGACCGCGAGCCACAATCCGCCCGACTACAACGGCATCAAGTTCGTGCGCGAGCGTGCCAAGCCGATCAGTTCGGATACCGGCCTGGTCCAGATCCGTGAGTTGGCGGAGAAGGAAACGTTCAGCACGCCGGCGAGCAAGGGCACGAAGCGGGATCTCGAGACCGGCGGAGCTTATCTCGAGCATCTGCTCGGCTACATCGAGCGTGCCAAGCTCAAGCCACTCAAGGTCGTGGTCAATGCCGGCAACGGCGGGGCAGGGCTGATCATCGATCAGCTCGAACGCCATCTGCCGTTCGAGTTCATCAAGCTCTTCAACCAGCCGGACGGCACCTTTCCCAACGGCGTGCCGAACCCGATGCTGGAAGAGAACCGCGCGCCCACGATCGACGCCATTCTCAAGAACAAGGCCGATCTGGGCATCGCCTGGGACGGCGACTACGACCGCTGCTTTTTCTTCGACGAGCGCGGTCGCTTCATCGAGGGCTACTACATCGTGGGGCTGCTCGCCTCGGTGTTCCTGAGACGCGAGCGCGGCGCGAAGATCGTGCACGACCCGCGGCTCACCTGGAACACCCTCGATATCGTGAATTCGCTGGGCGGCAAACCAGTGCTGTGCAAGTCGGGGCATGCCTTCATCAAGGAAAAGATGCGCACTGAGGATGCTGCGTACGGCGGCGAGATGAGCGCACATCACTATTTTCGTGAGTTCGCTTACGCCGACAGCGGCATGATCCCGTGGCTGCTGGTCACGCAGACCGTGTGCGAGTCGGGGAAACCCCTGTCAGCCCTGGTCGATGAGCGCATGCGGCTCTTTCCGGCGAGCGGCGAAATCAACCGCCATCTCAAGGACGGCAAGGCGGCGATCAGGCGCATCGAACAGGAGTACCGCACGGAAGCGCGCCAGGTCGATTACACCGACGGGCTCTCGATCGAGTTCGACGACTGGCGGTTCAACCTGCGGACGTCGAACACCGAGCCGCTGGTGCGTCTCAATGTCGAGTCACGCGGCGATGAAGCGCTCATGCGCGCCAAGACCGAAGAGCTGCTCGCACACCTGGAAGCTTGAGATGACCCTGGCGGGAGGGGCCATGTATCTGATCCTGAAGTCGCTGCACGTGCTCGGCGTCGCGCTCTTCCTCGGCAACATCATCACGGGCGTGTTCTGGCGCTTTCATGCCGAACGCAGCGGCGATCCGAAGTACATCGGGCTCACCTTCGAGGGCATTACGCGCAGCGATCGCTTCTTCACGATTCCCGGTGTGTTCCTGATCATCTTGACCGGCGTGTGGGCCGCCTACGAGGGCGGGCTGCCGCTGTTGCGAACAGGCTGGATCCTGTGGTCGCTGGTTCTCTTCGCGGTGTCCGGAGTGATCTTCGGGGTCTGGCTGGGGCCGCTTCAGCGCGAGATCGCGGCACTCGCACGTGCGGGCTCATTCGACTGGAACAAGTTCCATCCACTGGTGCGACGCTGGGATTTCTGGGGCGTGCTCGCGACGCTAGCGCCCCTCGTCGCGTTGGCACTCATGGTGCTCAAGCCACAGTTGCCCGCGTTCTAACCTCACGGCGCACTGAAGCCCATGAAGACGTCCGTGCGGTTGCCGCCCGTGGTCGCATTCGTTTGCACGAAGAAGGGTAGGAAATCACTCCCCAAGCTCGTCAACGCCTGGTAATCCCCGAGGAAGAGTCCGCCCGAGTCCGGCGCACGGGC
>DATIEU010000083.1:0-15555 GCA_035455565.1 Steroidobacteraceae bacterium
CTGCTCGCGCGGCGTGGCGTATGCGCTCACCGCGGTCAATGCAGCCAGCGCGCAACACAACGTCACGCGACCGACACTGGTGAGCGCGCGCGCCCGGCGGCGCTCACTCGCGGAGATCATCTGCGTCCTCGTGTTCATGACAGCATCCCAGGTCCACAGAGGTGGCTTCTTGCGCGGCGAAATATACGCACGCGCCGAATGTCACGGTAATGTCTCAGGACGCAGACGTCTCTGCTTGGCGACATTCCCGCGCACTTCTCGCGCGTGTATAAGCATTGACGCGAAATGCTTTTTATCGAGGTGCATTTCGTTGCTGCGGCGAGTGAGGAAATGGCTGTTTTTCCCGCGCTGAATGCACCTGGTGAAGATGCGCGCGATGTCGCCGGTGTGCGTGATGATGATCACAGCGTGATGCGCGCACGGCAGCGGATGAGGTGATTACGTCACCTCTCGGCAGCAGATGGTAAGTGCAGCGATGCGCGCGACATGCGAGATCTGTGAAGAGGCTCACGCGCATGCCGCAACGTCGAGTCAAATCGCGCGGCCCGCGGACCCGGTGATGCGCAGACAGCGAGCCGCCAGTTCGATGTGGAGACGGGTCTCAACCAGCAGGCCCGAGGACGAGGCGATGGGTACTCTGAGCAACAGGTTCGAAGGCACGGCCGGAAGGGTTCGCATCCTGGCGCTGGCGGGCGTGTGCACATTCGCGCTCGCGCTCAACGCCTGCAGCGGCGGTGGCGGCGTCTCGCTCGGCAGCGGTCAGGGTACCGACCCGGCGACGGTCGACTTCCCGCTCGCCTATATCAAGCGCCGGCTCCCGACCGATCCGCAGGCACAGCCGCCCGAGAGCGACGCCCGGCTCCTGCAGACTTTCAACGTGGATGCGGATCTCTATTTGCGCGACCGGGCGTCATCGAGCGCGCCGGAGCGCAACATCACGCAGCGCGTGACGGGCGACACCGAGCAATGGGACGTGCGCGACCTGGAGGCTTCCTACGACGGCAACCTCGTTATCTTCGCCATGCGCGGGCCCTTCGATCCGAACCAGGACGAAGAGGATCGGCCCACCTGGAACATCTGGGAGTACAACCGCCTGAGCGACACGCTGCGCCGGGTCATTCCCTCCGACAACATCGCCGAGGAAGGCCAGGACGTCGCTCCTCATTATCTTCCCGACGGGCGCATCGTGTTTTCGTCGACGCGCCAGCGCCAGTCGCGCGCCATCCTGCTGGATGAGGGCAAGCCCCAGTTCGCGGCCGACGACGAGGACCGCAACGAGTCCGCGTTCGTGCTGCACGTGATGAATGCCGACGGCAGCGACATTCACCAGATTTCCTTCAACCAGAGCCACGACCTCGACCCGTCGGTGCTCTCGAACGGCCAGGTGATCTTCACTCGCTGGGATCACGTGCGTGGCAGCGCGCACAACGAGATGAGCTTGTACCGGATGAACCCCGACGGCCGCGACCTGCAGCTGCTGTACGGTTCGCGCAGCCACCTCACGGGGTTCAACGACAGCGAAATCCACTTCCTGCAGCCACGGCAACTCCTCACCGGTCGAGTACTGACGCTGGCGCGACCGTTCGTGGGCACCTTCTTCGGCAGCGACATTCTCGCGATCGACACCGCCAACTACGTCGAGAACACGCAACCGACATTGCCGAACATTGGCGTGCTGAGCGGGCCCGCACAGGAGCGCGCAGTGGTCAACGACGTGCGCCTGATCCCGCCGGCGCCATCGCCGGGCGGCGTCTTCAGCGGTGCCTTTCCCCTGCACGACGGCACCAACCGCTTCCTGGTGAGCTGGAGCCTGTGCCGCGTGCTCGAGAACGGCAACATCGTGCCGTGCACGGATGACCGGCTTGCGAATCCCAACGTGCAGACCGCGCCGCCGCTTTACGGCATCTGGATCTACGACATGGATCGCGACACGCAGATCCCGGTCGTCCAGCCCGAGGAAGGCGTGATCATCACCGACGTGGTGACGATGCAGGCCTATAGTGCGCCGCCCGTCCTTCCCGACGGCGTCGCGGGCGTCGATCTCGATGCCACCCTCGTCTCGGAGGGCGTGGGACTCCTCGATATCCGCAGCGTCTACGACATCGAAGGCGTCGATACCGCGACGCCCAACATCGCGACGCTCGCCAATCCCGCCATCACCACCGCCGACCAGCGCCCGGTGCGCTTCCTGCGCCTCGAGAAGGCGGTGTCGTTGCCAGACGAAGATGTGCGCGACTTCAGCGACCAGGCCTTCGGCGTCGGCAACTTCATGCGCGAGATCCTGGCTTACGCGCCGGTCGAGCCCGACGGCTCGGTGCGCGTCAAGGTGCCGGCGAACGTGGCCTTCGGGATCACGCTCCTCGATCGCAATGGCCGTCGTGTCGGCCCGCGGCATGACAACTGGCTGCAGGTAAGACCGGGCGAAGTCCTGCGCTGCAATGGCTGCCACGACCCGGACAGCACGCAATCGCACGGGCGCGCGGACCTGTTCGCCTCCATCAATCCGGGGGCAACCACCACGGGATTGCCGTTCCCGGGCACCGACCCCGCCTTGTTTGCCGATGCCGGCGAGACGATGGCGCAGACGCGCGCGCGACACAGCTGCTCGCTCGACAACTGCAGCGCGCTGCTGCCGAGCGTCAACGTCGTTTTCGAGGACGTCTGGACCAATCCCGCGGTGCGCGCGCCGGATGCGCCGTTCAGCTACCGCTACGACGATCTGCAGACGACCTCGCCCACCACGCTCGATTGCGAGACGCGCTGGTCCGCGGGCTGCCGCATCGTGATCAACTACGAGACCATCATTCATCCTCTGTGGTCGCTGCCGCGCCTGGTCACCGATCCCACCGATCCTACGATCGTGCTCGCTGACAACACGTGCACGACCTGTCACAGCCCGCGCGATGCCGCCAACGCGGTGCGCGTGCCAGCGGGACAGCTCGATCTGTCGGACGGACCTTCGCCCGATCAGGCCGAGCACTTCAATTCCTACAGAGAACTGCTGTTCACGGATAACGCTCAAACGCTTAATATGGGCGCGCTCGTGGACCAGTGCCTGCAGACGGATCCGGTCACGGGGCTGTGCGTGGCTTTCGCCACGGTGAATCCGTCGATGGTCGCGGGCAGTGCGAATGCGTCGGGAGTGTTCTTCAACCGCTTCAATGCGGGCGGAACTCACGGGGGCTACCTGTCGGATGCAGAAAGGCGCCTGATTGCAGAGTGGCTGGACATCGGTGCCCAGTACTACAACAACCCGTTCGCCGCGCCGCTCAATTAGCGCGATGCGGTGGTTCGCGGTTCTGGCACTGTCTCTCCTGTCACTCCATGCAGCTTCAACGAACGCCGAAGAACGCTACGTTGAAGTGGTGGTGGCCGATCCCTTCATCGAGCTGCACACCGGTCCCGGCCGCGGCTATCCCGTATTCCACGTCGCCGATCGCGGCGCCTCGATCGAGATCCTCAAGCGCCGCACCGACTGGTTCAAGGTTCGCACCGAGGACCGCCGCGAGGGCTGGGTGCACCGCTCGCAGATGGTGCGCACTCTGCAGCCCACCGGCGAACAGACCGAATTCGACGACGGCTCGCGCGAAGCCTTCACGGAGCATCGCTGGGAAGCCGGCGTGCTGGCCGGAGATTTCGGCGGCGCCAGCGTCATTTCACTCTACGGCGCCTACTCGTTCAACCCGAGCCTGTCGGTCGAGATGGGCGCCTCGCACGTGCTCGGTGAATTCTCCAACAGCTATCTCGCCACCGCGGGCGTCACGCACGTGTTCGTGCCCGAGTGGCGCGCCTCGCCTTTCTTCACGCTGGGCACCGGCGTGATCCACACCGACCCGAAGGCGACGCTCGGCGAGGCGGAGGACCGCACCGACCAGGTTGGCTACGTGGGCGGTGGCGTGCGCGTCTACATCACGCGACGCTTCATGTTCCGCGCCGAGTATCGCAGCTACGTGCTGTTCACGAGCCGTAATGAGAACGAGGAGATCGACGAATGGAAAGGCGGGTTCGCGTTCTTCTTCTAGTTTTTGCGCTGCTGGCCGGCTGCGCCTCGCGCGGGCCCGAGGACATCTCGATCCCGCAGTCGGAGCAAGAGGCGGCGCAGATCATCGAGCCCGAGGTCCAGCGCCGCGAAGTGAAGCCGCCGAAGATCGACAAGGAGAACTGGGAGATCGGCGGTTACGCCGGCATCATGAGCATCGAGGATTTCGGCACCAACCCGGTGTACGGGTTGCGCGCGGCGTATCACATCGCCGAAGACCTGTTCGTCGAGGCGGCGGTCGGCCGCACCGAGGCGGGACTCTCGAGCATCGAGGAGCTCGCCAATGTGCGCGTCACCCAGAACCGCGATCTCACCTACTACAACATTTCCTTCGGCTACAACTTCCTGCCGGGCGAGATTTTCCTGGGCAAGAACTACGCGCTCAATTCGCAGCTCTACGTGATCGGCGGCGTGGGCGCGACGCGCTTCGCCGAAGAGGACAATTTCACCGTGAATTTCGGCGCCGGCGTGCGCGTGCTCGCCACCGATTCGATCGCCGTGCACTTCGACGTGCGAGATCACATTTTTGCGACGGATTTGCTGGCCGATAATCAGGCCACCAATAACCTTGAGGCCCACCTGGGATTCACCTTCTTTTTCTGAAGGCTGGGAGGATGGGCACTCATGGTCAATCATATCGGCAGGATCTGCCGCGGCGTCATACTGGCGGGCGTACTCGCTACATCGTTGTCGCTAGCCGGCGACGGATCGGGCCCAGCGCCGGATTTCAATCTCGGTGCGCGTGGCGGCAAAAGCCTGGCTCTCAGTGAGCTCAAGGGCCAGGTGGTGATGATCAACTTCTGGGCGACCTGGTGCGGGCCATGCCGGCAGGAAATGCCGCTGCTCGAGCAGATGTACAAGAAGTACCGGCCGATGGGCTTCACGCTCCTCGGCGTCAACGTCGAGCCGGATCCGGTCGGCGCGGAAGACTGGCTCAAGGAAACGCCGGTGAGCTTTCCGATCCTTTTCGACCGCGAAAACCGCGTCAGCAAGCTTTACAATGTGAGCGGGATGCCTAGTTCCGTCCTGATCGATCGCAAGGGCAACGTGCGTTACCTGCATCGCGGTTACAAGCCGGGCGACGAGAACACCTACCTCAACCACATCCGTGCGCTCGTAAAGGAATGACCATGCGCCGACTTGCCACAGCCTCGCTGCTCGCGACCCTCGTCCTGATCGGCGGCTGTGGCAACGTCGAGCCGTGGGTGAAACCTTACGAACGCGACCGGCTCGCCGATCCCATCATGGCGTCGGACCGCGATCCGGTTTCGAGCGCCTACATGCACCACGTGTTCGAGGCGCGCGAAGGCGCGCGCGGCGCGCTCGGCAGCTCGGGCGGCGGTTGCGGTTGCAACTGAGGACGATGCGCGCCGGCACTTCCCGCGCACTCCTCGGCCTCGCGGCAGTCGCGCTCGCGACCCCGGTCTTGGCAGGTGTGCTGCCCGAGGATCGCGCGGACCTGCTCTATCACTCCTATGACGGCGGCGGCGTCGAGATCGACGGCCCCTCGCTCCTGGTGCGCAAGAGCTTTCTCGAGAAGTTCTCGGTGTCGGGCAACTTCTACATGGACATGGTGTCGAGCGCGTCCATCGACGTGGTGACCACCGCGAGCCCGTACGAGGAAGAACGCAAGCAGTGGAGCCTGAGTGCGGATGCGATCCGCGGCAAGACCATCTACAGCCTGGGCTACACCAACAGTGAAGAGAATGACTACCAGGCGGACACCGCCTATTTCGGCCTGAGCCAGGATCTCTTCGGCGACCTCACGACGGTGACGCTCGGTTTCTCGCGCGCGTGGGATACGGTGCGCAAGCGCAACGCGATCGGCAGCGGTGTCGACCCGAACTTCGAGGAGAACGTCGACCGGCGCTCCTACCGCCTCGGCGTATCACAGATCCTGACCAAGGACCTCATCGCGGGTGCCACCTACGAGGTGATCACGGACGAGGGCTTCCTGAATAACCCGTACCGCTCGGTACGTTACGTCGACCCGACCAGCGGCGTTGGCTACAGCTTCGAATCCGAGGTCTACCCGCGCACCCGCACCAGCAACGCGATCGCCCTGAACGCGCGCTATCACCTGCCGTATCGCGCCGCCATCAATGGCGACTACCGCTTCTTCACCGATACCTGGGGAATCGATGCGCACACGGTCGAGATCGGCTACACGCACCCCTGGGGCCCGAAGTTCATTTTCGAGGGCAACTTCCGCTACTACACGCAGAGCCGCGCCGACTTCTACGCGGATCTCTTCCCCCGTTCGCAATCGCAGAACTTTCAGGCGCGCGACAAGGAACTCGCGACCTTCAAGAGCAATTCGGTGGGCGTCGGCGTGACCTACGAATTCCCCGGAGGCCGCCCGCACTTCGTGCAGCGGGGCACGCTCAACCTGCGCGTCGATCACATGTGGTTCGATTACGAGGATTTCCGCGACCTGCGCGTCACGGGTGTGGCTCCGGGAACCGAGCCGCTCTACAGCTTCAGCGCGAACGTCATCCAGCTGTTCGCTTCGATCTGGTTCTAGCGCCGTCTACTGCGGCTTCGCGAGTCCCTTGCTGTAGTACACCTTGCCATCCTTGTCGATGGCAATCGCATCGACGTCGCCCACGCGGTCGAGCACCTGCATGCCGCGCTCGATCCCGAGAACGAAGATCGTCTTCGACAGGCCGTCGGTGCGCGTGGCAGTCGGCCCGATGATGGTCACGCTGCGCACGGCGCTCGCGGGGCGCCCGGTCGCGGGCGACAGGATGTGGTGGTAGCGCACGCCGTCCGCCTCGAAGAAGCGTTCGTAGTCGCCGGACGTGGAGAGGGCGGCATCCACCAGCGGAATGCGCACCACCACCTTGTCTTCGGCGCGCGGGTCGCGAATGCCCACCATCCACGGCTGGCCGAAGCGATCGCCGATGATGCGCGTGTCGCCACCGGCAGTGACGAAAGCGCGCGCGACACCCGCAGCCCGTAACAGCTCGATGCCGCGGTCCACCGCCCAGCCCTTGGCGATGCCGCCCAGATCGATGCGCACGCCGGACTGCGAGAAGCGGACGCTTTGTGTCTTCGGATCGAGCAGCACGTGTCGATAGTCGACCGCCGGCAGCGCCGCGGCGATCGCCGCGTCACTCGGCTTGATGTGGCGGCGATAGTCGTAGAGATAGCCCACGCTCGCGTAGGTGATGTCGAACGCGCCTTCCGTGACTCGCGAATAATCGAGCGCCGTCTCGAGCAGGCCGAAGAGGTCGGCATCGACCGTGACGGGTTCCTGTGCGGCCCGTGCATTGACGAGGGATACCTGGCTGGTCGGCTTATAAGTGCTCATGAGCTCATCCACGCGGCGCATTTCGTCCATGACGCGCGTAATGAACGCTTCGCCGCGCGCGGCATCTTCCGCCCAGAGCTCGACGGCGATGCGCGTGCCCATGATGGCTTCCTCGCGCTTCACCCACTCGGCGTGCGCGAGTGACCAGGCGTTCAGCGTGAGACAAGTCGCGAAGAAGAGGAGGATTTGCCGGCACCGGCGCGGTTTCGTGGTTCGCATCGCGCCGCGATTCTAGGGGCAACGCCGGGCAAAAAAAACCGCGGTGCGCGAGCGCGCGCACCGCGGGTAGCGCACCAGGCTCGGGCCCCCTGGCCCGAACCCTCAGCGCGGGGGGGCGAGTGAAAGGTCGCGCTGCGACCCGATGTACGCCGCCATGGGAACGTCGCCTCCTGGCACCCACAGCGGCTGCCGCTCCACATCCGACGGTGCGGCGGCCAACTCGGCCCGGCCCGGCCCCTGCGCCGCAAGAACCAATCCGGCACCCAGCATGAGGGCGCTGGTCCAGACAACGAGTAACTTGCGAATCCATCCGAATCGGGACTTATTCACGGCAGATCTCCTCAATGAAATGCGCATCCTTGTGTTCAGCCTTGCCCATCAAGCGACTCGCACCAGCTCGGTGACGTGCGGCGGCACCGGGAAGGGCGTGTTGTCCGTCAAGTGCGGCGGCACCGGGAACGGCGTGTTATCGGTGAAGTGCGGCGGCACGGGAAGGGGTGTGTTGTCCGTGAAGTGCGGTGGCACCGGGAAGGGGGTGTTGTCGGCGACCACCGCGCTCACGGGAGCGACTCCGAAGGCGACAGCGAGAACGGAAGCAAGGTACTTGCGCATGAGGTCTCCAAGGTTCGTTTGTGAGTTGCTTTCAAGGAGAACGGGGGTGGAAACGTCCACCCCATTAAGGAATAGCGTAAAAAAGGGGAGCCGATTCTCAATTTTGTCGAAAAAAGCATGACAGGAGTCATGTCACTTCGCGGCAGGGCGCTGCCTTGCGATGCAGCACGGGCTGGCGATAACCACATCTTTGCGGCCTGAGTCTCGAATTTTCAGGGACTTGGCTCGCTTTTCGTGCCAGAATCTCGCGGCAGTTGCCCGACCCCGCTGCGATCACGACGACTGGAAGTAAAAGACCCGCTCCCGTTGCCCGCGACGTCCATGACTCGCCCAAGCTCGGTCACGCAGCTTCTGAAGGATTGGCGCTCCGGCCAGGCGGATGCCCTGGAGCGACTCACCCCACTCGTTTACGAAGAGCTGCGCACCCTCGCGGCCAGCTACATGAAGCGCGAGCGTGCCGGCCACACGTTGCAGGCCACCGCGGTCGTGCACGAAGCATACGTGCGGCTCATCGACATGGACGTGCCGTGGGAAGATCGCGCGCACTTCTTCTCGGTGGCGGCGCGACTCATGCGCCGCATCCTGGTCGATCATGCGCGCCAGCGCGCGGCAAACCGTCGCTCCGGTCAGCACACCGTGTTCGAGCTGCGCGAGCATGACCTGCACGCCGAGGACATCGGCTTCGACATTGTCGAGATCGATCACGCCCTCACCCAACTCGCGGCGGTCGATCCGCGCCTGGTGCAGATGGCGGAGATTCACTATTTCGCGGGCCTGAGCTCCGAGGAGACCGCCGCCGCGCTCGGCATCTCGGTCTCCGAGCTGCACCGGCAATTGCGATTCGTGAAGGCCTGGCTCCTCAAGGCAATCGCCCCGCGTACGCTATGAACCCGGACCGCTGGGCGAGATTCCAGGATGCCTTTCACCGGCTGGTGGATTGCCCGGTCGCCGAGCGGCCGCAGATGCTGCAGCTGGTGTGCGGCGACGATGCGGAGCTGCGTGGTGAGCTCGAGGCCATGCTCGCCTCCGACACGGTGGGCGAGGAGCGCTTGCGACAGGCGATCGGCGGTGCCGTGGTGCATGCGGTCGAGGGCCAGCGCAACCGCCACATCGGCGCAGTGCTCGGTCCCTACCGCATCATCGGCGTGCTGGGTCACGGCGGTATGGGCACGGTGTACCTCGCGCAGCGCGCCGATCACCAGTTCGAGCAGCGCGTGGCAATCAAAATGGTCGAGCAGATGGCGGTGCATCCGCAGCTGCGAACACGCCTGCGCGCCGAGCGGCAGATCCTGGCGAGCCTCGATCATCCCGACATCGCGCGTCTCGTGGACGGCGGCGAGACCGCCGATGGCGTGCCCTATCTCGTCATCGAGTACATCGATGGCAAGCCGATCGACGAATATTGCGACGCGCTGAAGCTGCCGCTGCGCGAGCGCCTGCAGCTCTTCGAGCGCGTCTGCTCCGCGGTCGACTATGCGCACCGCAACCTGATCGTGCATCGCGACCTCAAGCCCGCCAACATCCTGGTGACACCCGAGGGGCACCCGAAGCTGCTCGATTTCGGCATCGCGAAGCTGCTGCATCCCGATCCGCTCACGCACACCGTGGCTGTGACGCGCATGCAGGACCGGTTGCTCACGCCCGAACACGCGGCACCAGAGCAGGTGCTGGGCCGCGCCATCACGATCGCGACCGACGTGTACACGCTGGGCGTGCTGCTCTACCAGTTGCTGTGCGACCGCTCGCCCTACGCGCTACATAACTCCACCGCACTCGGTCTCGAGCGCGCGATCTGCAACGAAGACCCGCCGCGTCCCAGCAGCCTGTTCCGCAGTGGACGCGCCGGAGCAATCATCGAGGCGGCCGGGTTCGATGCGCGCGCAGTCGCGGAGCGGCGCAGTGTCAGCAGCGAGCGCCTGCGCCGCCAGCTCGATGGCGACATCGACGAGATCGTACTCAAGGCGATGCGCAAGGAGCCACGCGAGCGTTATGCCACAGCGGCGCAGCTCGCCGAGGATGTGCGTCGCTACCTGCGCGGCGAAACGGTGTTCGCGCGCCAGGGGAGCCGGCGTTATCGCGCGCTCAAGTTCGCGCGCCGCAACGCTATGGGTCTGAGCCTGGTGGCGACGATCTTCCTGGCACTGAGCTTCATCGCAACCAACCAGTGGATCCAACGCAACCGCGTGGAGCGCGAGCGCGAGCTCGCCGAACAGGCCCGCGAACGCGCCGAGAATGTGTCCGCCTTCCTGGTCGACATCTTCTCGGCGGCCGATCCCTTCAAATCGCAAGGGCGCAAGGTCACCGCAGAAGAATTGCTCGAGCGCGGTGCCGCCAACATCGAGAAGAACCTGAACGAGCAGCCCGAGGTGCGCGCGCAGATGCTCGAGAGCATCGGCTTCGCATTCCAACGCCAGGGCAAGTCCGATCGCGCCGTGCCGTTGCTCGAGCAGGCGTTGGCCCTGCGCCGCGAGACTGAGAAGCCACCCGGCGAGCGCGTGGCTACGAGTCTCGCCAACCTGGCGGACGCGCACCTCGGCGCCGGCAATCTTGCATCCGCCGACGGCTACTACCAGCAGGCGATCGGCCTGAGCCGGCAGGTCTACGGCGAGCGGCACCCGCGCGTGGCGCTCCTCATGGTGAGTTACGCACGACTGCAGCAGCAGAGCAGCCGTCTGGACCAGGCCGAGCGTCTCCTGACCGCTGCAGTCGATATCTATCGCGAGCAGCTCGGCAGCGAGCACAAGGAAGTGGGTGTTGCGCTCGCCGACCTCGGGAGCCTCATGCTGTGGAAGGGCGATGCGGTGGCGGCCGAACGCTACCAGCGCGAAGCACTCGCGATCCTGCAGGCGCAGGTGTCGCGCACCGATCCCGACTACGCCACCACAATGGGTGGCCTGGGGCAGACCCTGCTCAAGCAGGGCAAGCTCGATGAAGCCGAGAAACTGCTGGGCGAGACGCTCGAGCTCTACCGGCTGGTGTTCGGTGAAGGAAATCCGCGCCTCGCGCCAGTGCATGGTGCTTTCGCCTCGCTCTATCAGCAGCGCGGCGAGTACGTAAAGGCGATCGCCAAGGTGCGCGAGGCCATCGACATCACGCGCCGCTCGAGCGGCGAGCGTGACTTCATGGTGGCCTACTACCTCGACTCGCTCGCCAACCTCGAGCTCAAGGTGGGGCGCACGGCAGATGCGCTGGCCGACGTGCAGACTGCCCTCGGCATCTATCGCGAGACGCTTTCCGCCGAACATCTCTACATCGCCTCAGCTGAATACCTGCTGGGCGAGATCCTCGTGGCACGCAAGGATGCGATGCACGCCGTCGAACCGCTGCGTCACTCGGTCGCAGTCGCGAGCCAGGCCAAGGACGCGCCGCAATGGCGCGCCGCACGCTCGCAGAGCACGCTCGGCGTGGCGTTGGCTGCGCTCGGTCAACACTCGGAAGCCGAAGAGCTCCTCATCGGCAGCTATCGCGTGCTGTTCAGGGAGCTCGGCGCGGACGACGCGCTCACGCGCACCGCGCACCAGCGCGCACTCGACTTCCTGCGCGCCCGTGGCCGCAGCGACGAAGCCGCGCAACTACTCGCCGTCAACTGAGGCTACAATCCGCGGAACCGACAAGACGTGGCGCGGTCGCATGGATTGCGCCGGCAAAGTCGGCATTGACGGGGGATCGATATGCACGTTTTTCGATGCGCCATCCTGTTCGTTTTCGTGGTGATGCCCGCGACGCTGTTCGCGCAGGCGCAACCGCGCGAGGAAGCGCGCATGCTGGTGGCCACCCAGGTGCTCGAAGAAATGACCGCGATGCCCGATCAAGGCGTCCCTGACTGGCTGCTGGCCCGCGCACACGGTATCGCTGTGGTGCCGGATGTCGTCAAGGTTGGCCTGGGCGTGGGCGGACGGCGCGGCAAGGGCGTACTCGTGGTGCGCGACTCCGGGGGACAGTGGACCAATCCGGTATTCGTCACGCTCACCGGCGGCAGCTTCGGCTGGCAGGCGGGCGTGCAGTCGACGGACGTGATCCTGGTGTTCACCAGCGCTGCCGGTGTCGAGGGCATCACCGACGGCAAGATGACGCTCGGTGCAGATGCTTCAGTGGCGGCGGGCCCCGTAGGCCGGCAGGCCTCGGCGGCGACGGACCCGAACCTCGCGGCCGAGGTGTACTCGTATTCGCGTGCGATGGGGCTGTTCGCCGGCGTAGCCATCGACGGCACCGCCATCACCATCGACAAGAAGGCGAATGCGGCCTTCTACAGCAAGCGTGACATCACCGCGGATGAGCTCATGTCGGAGAGCGCTCCCACGCCGCCGCCGGCCGCGGAACGGTACCTGCACACGCTCGACCAGGCGACGCGCACGGCTGCGGCGCCGGCGACAACGAGCGGCGAGCCCGCGACATCGGCGCCGGTGGGCACCGATCCCGCGTCCGCGCCCTCGCCCACCGCGCCCGAAGAGCCTGCGGGCACCAAGACATTCCCGATGGAGGACCCGAACCCCGGCGAGGAGCCGCCCGGGTAGTTCGACGAGACGAGAGAAGCGCTGTCGCGTCGAGTCGTCACGCCTCGACGTCGAGCACCGCGCGCATGCTGAGCAGCGCACGTCGCAGGTGCGATTTCACCGTGCCGATTGGCAGCTGCGTGGCTTGAGCGATCTCCTGATGACTCATTCCCCTGAGGAACGCGAGCGCGACCAGCTGCCGGCGTAGCGGCGAGAGCTCGCCGAGCGCGCGATGGATGCCGGTTCCTAACTGCACCTGGCGCAGCAGCGCTTCGGGTCCCGGCACCGAATCTTCTTCGCTGGAAAGGCTCGCCAGCCCTTCCGCCGCCGCGCGTGCGCGCCGCTGGCGCAACAGGTCGAGCGCCCGGCTGCGACAGATCATGAGCAACCAACCGAGCACCGAGCCGCGCTCCGGATCGAAGCGCGCCGCGCTCTGCCAGGCCTGCACGTACGCATCGCACACGACGTCTTCCGCATCCGCCGCATTGCCCAGCATGGCGCGCGCTAGGCCATGGAGCTTGGCGGATGTCGCCTCGTAGAGCGCGCGCAGTGCGGCGTCATCCTTGCGGGTGATTGATTGCAGCAGCCGGGTCAGGTCGGCGGGCGCAGCAGGTGATCGCGGTGCGACGGAGTGAGACCCGGTGCCAGAACTGGCGAGCGATTCGACGAGCATGTCGGCATCCTCGTGGACTTCCTGCCGACCTGTTCGCAGCCGTGCGCTCGCTGGATGCGAGCTTGCGGTGAAATAGCCTTGGTTAGAATCGCGCCCGCAACCCGACGCGCACCGTGCGCGGCTCGACCGGATGCACGTAACGGCACCTGGTCGGTCGACTGCCATTCGCCCTCATACGCCATCGCCGTGACGGCCCAGCCATCGTGCTCATCGCCCCGCGAGTAACGCAGCACGGCGTTCTTGCGCTCCAGGTCCTCCGGCAGGTCCCAGGGTCCATCGGTTTGCGTGTACTCCAGTCCATAGAGCACGGTCCCGCCGGCGAGCCGGCGAGCACCGCGCGCCGATAGTCGTCCTCGCCGCCGGTGAAGCTCAGCAGGTTTCCGCCCAGCGAATCGGCGTAACGGATGTGCGCCGCGCCGGCCGCGGAGAAGTTGCCTTCGGCGGCGTGGTGCGTGCCCTTGTGATATTCGATCGAGCCGATCAGCTCGGGAATGACGAAATTGACATCGGTGTAGCCCTGGCCGTGCGCGTGCGTCGGCATGTTGACCGGCACGCCGTCGACCCGGGTCGCGAAGTCGGTGCCGTGATCGAGGTTGAAACCGCGCAGGAAGAACTGGTTCGCCTTGCCACTGCCGCTGTGCTGCGTGACGATCAGGCCGGGAACGGCTTCGAGGAGCTCCCCGGTGCGCAGCACCGGCCGATGCTCGAGCTGCTCGCGCAGCACGATGCCATCGGTCGCCGACACCGGGTTGCCGAGGAGCGTGGTACGCACCGCGCTGACTTCGATCTCGCCGAGGTCGGCAGTGGGCACACCTCCGGCCCACACCGCACCGCTCGCGCTCAGCAGTGTGGGCGCAATGGCCTGTCTCAAGTGCCGGGCTTCCTGGTGCATGACGATCCCGGCTGTCGATGCTCGGCAGCCTATTCGGCCCGTTCGGCCGGTTGGATGCACTTATGCCGCCCGCTCGATCAGCCAGCCGACCGCGAGCAGCCCGACCGCGATCGAAATGGCCGGGACGAGGCGGCGTCGATAGAGGCTCGAGGAGCGCAGAGCATACAGAAGCGGCAGGACCACAGCCACGATCGCCAGTTGTCCCGTCTCGACGCCGAGGTTGAAACCAGCGAGCGGGAACGCGATCGAACCGCGCTCGAGCCCCAGCTCTCCAAGCACGCCGGCAAATCCGAAGCCGTGGATCAACCCGAAGCCGAAAGCGACCACCGCGGCAAAGCTCGCCGCGGCGGGAAACAAGTTGAGTACGCCAGCCACGGCGACGGAACCCGCGATCAGCATTTCCACCGGCTTTTCCGGCGGCGTGACGACGCCCAGTGCGGCGAGCGACAGCGTGATCGAGTGCGCCACGGTGAAAGCGGTGACGATGCGCAGTGCCGACCACAGGACCGTCCGCGCGCTGCTGGCGCTCGCCCACGTGCGGCCTTCGCCGCGCAAAACCACCGGTAGCAACAACAGCAACAGGAACGCCAGGTGGTCGTAGCCGATCCAGATGTGCCAGACGCCCTCGGCCACAAATTTGCGCAAGACCGCCAGACGACCGCCTGCGGAAGGATCCGCGCGCCATGCAGGCTCGTCCGGTGTGAGGATCGCGGCGGCATGCGATTCGCGGCGATGCACCGCGAGCACGGTTCGGTGTGTGCGATCGCGCTCGAAAAAGAGCCGCTCCGCAACCTGCAATTCGCCGCCCCGGGTGGAACAAGGTGCGACGAACTCGAGCACCACGTAGTAACCATCGGTCCGTTGGTTGAGTTGCAGCCCATCCGCACTTGCTGGACAAGCGCTGCCACCCTGGCGCAGATCCAGGCCCGGCATGGTGACCGCGACGATGCGATCGGTGCGTGCCTTCACTTCTCCCCAGGTCACCGCGGCATTGTCGTCGACGTCCAGGTCCAGGAGCGTCTGCAGGTCCGCGAGCGCGATTTCCCAACGACCCGTGAGCCGTGATCGCTCGACGTCGGTCTTTACGGTGAGATAACTGGCACTCAACGAATGGCCGAGCGCGTGCGGCGTCCACAGCGCCAGCATCACTGCGACCAGGCGCAGCCAGCGGCTCATGATCTGCCGTCCCGCGCGAGGATCCGGTCGAGTCGCACGTCCTGGTAACCGGTCTGCTCGCGCCATTGCCGCAGCTTGTCGAGCGATGCACGATCTCCCGCGGCCACTGCCGCCTCTGCCAGCAGGCGCGCATCAACC
>DATIEU010000084.1:0-4008 GCA_035455565.1 Steroidobacteraceae bacterium
GATCACTGATTCCGGAGGACCCGATCGCCCGTTCCGGGATACCCGATTGGCCCCGGGCAGGAGCACACCGACGAGGGAGGTCGCTCAAAAGCGCTAGGCGCGCGGCGTTAGCCGCGCGACCCCTGGCGCATGTCGGAGCGACTGTCCATGCGCAAGATTCGAGAGGTTCTTCGGTTGAAGTTCCAGCAAGCCCTGGGGCACCGCCAGATCGCGGCTTCGTGCGGCATCGGGGCGGCCACGGTGAGCGACTACCTGAGGCGCGCCCGCGCCGCGAACGTGGGCTGGGTCGAGGCTCAGCCGCTGAGCGACGCCGAGCTCGAAGCGCGGTTGTTTCCTCAGCCGCAGTACAGCCCCGTGCTCGAGCGTGCTCCCGTGGACTTCGGCTGGGTGCACCGGGAGCTGCGCCGTAGCGGCGTGACCTTGCAGCTGTTGTGGAGCGAGTACGTCGAAGGCGCTCGCGGCCGTTGCGCTGCCGAGCCCTACCAGTACAGCCAGTTCTGCGCTCGCTATCACGACTACCGCTCGAAGTTGGACTTGGTGATGCGCCAGGTCCACCGCGCCGGCGACAAGGCGTTCATCGACTACTCGGGCAAGAAGCCCGTGGTCATCGACGCTGCGACCGGTGAAGTACACGAAGTAGAGCTGTTCGTGATGGTGCTAGGGGCGAGCAACTACACGTTCGCTGAGGCCACGCCGAGCCAGAAGCTCTCCGACTTCACGGGCTCGATCACGCGCGCGCTCGAGTTCTTCGGCGGCGTCCCGAACGTGCTGGTTCCCGATCAGCTGCGCAGCGCGGTTCGTGGTCCCGACCGCTACGACCCCGACATCAACGCTACCTTGCTCGAGCTTGCGAAGCACTACGGCACGACGATCATTCCGGCGCGTCCCCGCAAGCCGCGCGACAAGGCGAAGGTGGAGACCGCGGTGCTGATCGTGCAGCGCTGGATCTTGGCGCGCTTGCGGCACCAACGCTTCTACAGTCTCGAGGAGCTCAACCTCGCGATCGCCGAGCTCGTCGTTGAGCTCAACGAGCGTCCGTTTCGCAAGCTCGAGGGCAGCCGGCGAAGCGCGTTCGAAGCGATTGACCGGCCGGCGCTCATGCCCCTTCCTGCGCAGCGTTTCCAGAACTTTGAGTGGGCCAAGGCGCGCGTCCACGTCGACTACCACGTGGCGTTCGACCACCGCTTCTACAGCGTACCGCACAGCCTCGTGGGCGAACGCGTGGAGGTGCGCGCGACCGAGCTCACCGTGGAGATCTTTCACGGCGACCAGCGCGTGTTCTCGCATCGTCGAAGCTATGGCCCGAAAGGGACGATGGTTAGCTGCGAGCACCACCGCCCCGAGTCACATCGGGACTACGGCAAGTGGCCCCCTGAGCGTTTGGTGGCCTGGGCCAGCAAGCTCGGTCCGAATGTGGCGCGTGTCGCGGAGATGACGCTCGCTTCCTACCCAAGGCCGGAGATGGGCTACCGCCCGGTCCTCGGCATCATCCGCACCGGCGAGCGATTCGGCGCCGCTCGTTTCGATGCCGCGTGCGCGCGTGCTCTCGCCGTCAGCGGCAGCACTGCCCCGCGTCGCAAGTTTATCGAGGCACTGCTCAAGCAGCGTCTCGAGGTCGTGCCGCTCGCTGTCGGCGAGACGGTCCGCCCGCTCGGACACCACGACAACGTCCGGGGCGGGGCCTACTTCACCAAGGAGACCAAGCATGCTGATTGAAGAGACGATCCAGAAACTCATCGCGATGAGGATGCCGACCATGGCGCAAGCGACGCGCGAGCAGCTCGAGACGGCGCCCAGCAACCAGCTCTCCTTCGAGGACAAGCTTGGACTGGTGGTCGATCGCGAGTGGTCCGAGCGCGACAACCGCCGCGTTGCACGCCGCATCAAGGAAGCGCACCTCGCTGCAGGCGCTTGCCTCGAAGCGATCGACTGCGACCCAGCACGGGGGCTCGAAAAGGCACTGGTCGGCCAGCTCATGACTTGTCAGTGGGCCAAGCAGAAGCAGAACATCATCATCACGGGAGCAACCGGAACCGGGAAAAGCTATCTGGCTTCCGCACTCGCCGAGTCCGTGTGCCGCAGGGGCATGCGCGCGCTCTTCGTACGCGTGCCGCGCATCGTGGAGGAGCTTGCGGTCGCGCGCGCGTCAGGTGCATACGCTTCGACCTTGGCCAGGATCTCGCGTCTCGACGTCGTCATCCTCGACGACTTCCTGCTCGCGCCGATGAAGGACGCTGAGAGACGCGACCTGCTCGAGGTCCTCGAAGATCGCTACGGGCGCGCCTCGACGATCATCACCTCCCAGATGCCGACGAAAACTTGGCATGACGCGCTCAACGACCCGACCATCGCAGACGCCATCTGCGACCGCGTGCTGCATAACGCGCACCTCGTCGAACTTCACGGACCCTCCATGCGGAAGAAGAAGGGACTCAAGACCCAAAAGCACGGCTCCTCAGCAGAACTTGTGGGCTGAATCAGGCTCAGGCAGGGCGCCAAGCGCGTGATACAAGGCGACTTCGGCCTTCCTGAAGGAGCGAAATCCGTACGCACGTCTGGTGATCACTTTCAGCTTGTTGTTGAGACCTTCCACGGCGCCGAGCGCGATGGTGCCACGGGCACGAAACCAGTTGAGCAGGAGCGGTCGATGCGTACGGAGCGAGCGCGCGATCTGCATCATGGGCTCGATCCTGGAGCGCAACGCTCGCGTCACCCATCGGTCGAGGAAGATGCCGGCGAAGTACGGCGACGTGTAGCCCCAGAACCACTGGAAGTCTTCCTTCAAGAGGTAGGCCCGAACCGCACGCAAGTTGAGCTTCAGCAGGGCCGCGAGCGTGACCTCCTGCTTCTGGGTGAGGTTCTCCGGGCGCTTCAGGAGGCAGAACCGCGTATGTTTGAGCACGGGCTCGTAGCCTTTCTGCTTGAGCTCGCGCGCCTCCCCGGCGCGCACCTTGTCGATGGCCTTGCTCATGTTGGAGGCCACGTGGAAGCGGTCGAGCACGTGAACAGCGAGGGCGGCCTTGTGCGCGATGACCTGCAGGTACGGCTTCCACATATCGCTG
The DNA here is from genome assembly GCA_035455565.1 of Steroidobacteraceae bacterium. Lineage (GTDB taxonomy): Bacteria > Pseudomonadota > Gammaproteobacteria > Steroidobacterales > Steroidobacteraceae > DATBVX01. The sequence goes on from DATIEU010000084.1 coordinate 3,063, forward strand.
CAGATGAACTGGAGCTTCGCCGACCAGGCCTTGCCGAACTGCCGGAAGAACTTCAGCAGGGTCTTCTGCTTTCGGTCCTCGCCGACCCAGAGCAAACGTCGAACGCCGCTGTCGATCTGGTACACCACGGTCAGGAACTTGTACCCGCGTTGCCACAGCACTTCGTCGATGCCGATGGCCGTCACGCCCTCGAGGTTGCGGTTGGCCAGGCCCCAGTCGACCGCCATTTCCACGGCGCGAAACACCGTGTCCCACGACGTGTGAAACGCCACGGCGACTTCCTTCCAGCTCAGCCGCTTGGCCCAACCCGCGAGAAACCACGCGTAGGCCTTGGTCATGCGCTCTTTGCCGTCCGCCCACGGGACGGTCTCGACGACCACGCCGCAGCGGGGGCAGTCGACGCGCCGCATCGCATACACCAGGTACACGAGGATCCCCCACAGCGGCACGAACGCGAACTGCCGCGGTTCCAGTGTGTCGTAGCCAGGCCGCTTCTTCAGACACTTCGAGCAACGCGGTCGGCTGCGGCCGTGCGGACGAACCTCCACGCGCAGCGCGAGGTGCTCGCCCTCCGTGAACCACGCCACGTGGCCGTACACGAATCCGGGCTGGCGATGAACGCAATTGAGGATAGTCTTGAGCTGCATCCGCGAGTCGGCTGTGGAGGGGTTGTGTCTTGGTAAACCCAGCTCTACCACGGTCGCTCCGGATGCGTCTTGAAGCACCGCCAACTCGCTCCTTGCGACGGCGAACGCCTACACCTCCTCGTCACGCGCCAGCGCGTGACGGGCGCTCCCTTGACCTCAACCTTCCCGCCGGCTCACCCACAGATTTGGCGGACGACCCGTTTTTTTGAGGGTGCGCGCGTGCACGCGAGGCCGCGTGCGATACGCGCGTTGCGCGGGCGCGTACTTGAGCTCGCTGCGCGTCGCTCCTAGCGGCCGCG
>DATIEU010000085.1:0-13395 GCA_035455565.1 Steroidobacteraceae bacterium
CTTCTTCGCGGTCGCCTCGAGGAGAGTGAAGTTTCGCTCCGGGTCGACGATCGCGAGCGGCAGTCCGGGGAAGCCCGCGCCGGTGCCGACATCGGCAACGCTCGCCCCACGCAGGTGCGGGTGGACGGCCAGCGAATCGAGGACATGCTTGGTCAGCATGTCGGCCGGACTGCGGATCGCGGTGAGGTTAAACCGGCTATTCCATTCCGCCAGCTCGGCGAGCAACGTCATCAACGCGTTGCTCTGGGCGTCCGTGAGCACGATGCCGAGATCGTGCGCTCCGCTCGCCAGGCGCTCCTGCAGCTCGCCGGCTTCCGTCACTTCAATTCTTGACCAGCAGCGCCACGAGCTCGTTAACCGGCATCGCATCGAGCTTGCGCGCATCGTCGAACGCCTGCTTGATGAGCGCCGCCTGCTTGGGCGTGAAGTGTGCCGCAACGCTCGCCGTGAACTTCTCGACGAGCACCGGCATGCCTTCTGCACGGCGCCTGCGATGGCCGATCGGGTAGTCGACCTGTACGCGCTCGGTCGCCGTGCCGTCCTTGAAGAACACCTGCAGCGCGTTGCCGATGTAGCGCTTGTCGGGCGCGTAGTAGTCGCGCGTGAACGTCGCGTTCTCCCCGACCGTCATGCGCGCGCGGAGCGCATCGACACGCGGATCGGCGGCTACATCATCTTCATAGTCGCGTGCGGTCAACCGTCCAAAGATCAACGGGATCGCGACCATGTATTGAATGCAGTGATCGCGATCGGCCGGGTTGGCGAGCGGCCCGGTCTTGTCGATGATGCGCACGCCCGGCTCCTGGGTCTCGATCGCGATGCGCTCGATGTCGTCGAGCCGCTCGTGCACGCTTGGATGCAGGCGCATGGCGCACTCGACCGCGGTCTGCGCGTGAAACTCCGCCGGGAAGGAAATCTTGAAGAGCACGTTCTCCATCACGTAACTGCCGTAGCCCTGCGGGAACGTGAAGGGCTTGCCCTTGAAGAGCACGTCCCAGAAACCCCATGTGCGCGCGGACAGCGCCGACGGGTAGCCCATCTCGCCGGTCATGGCGATGAGGGCATGCCGCACCGCGCGGCTCGTGGCATCGCCCGCCGCCCAGCTCTTGCGCGAGCCGGTGTTGGGTGCGTGGCGATAGGTGCGCAGCGCGCCGCCGTCGATCCAGGCATTCGACACCGCATTGATGATCTGTTCGCGCGTCGCGCCGAGCATTCCGGTCACGACCGCGGTCGATGCAACGCGCACCAGCAACACGTGATCGAGGCCCACGCGGTTGAAGCTGTTCTCGAGCGCGAGCACGCCCTGAATCTCATGCGCCTTGATCATCGCGGTGAGCAGATCGCGCACCGTGAGCGGCTTCCGTCCCTCGGCGGACGACTTGCGGCTCAGATAATCCGCGACAGCCAGCAGGCCCCCGAGATTGTCGGAAGGGTGGCCCCATTCGGCAGCGAGCCAGGTGTCGTTGAAGTCGAGCCAGCGGACCATGGTGCCGATGTTGAATGCGGCCATCACCGGGTCGAGCTCGTACGAAGTGCCGGGTACCCGCGCGCCGCCAGGCATGGTCGCGCCGGGGACGACGGGTCCGAGCAACTTGGTGCACGCCGGATATTTGAGCGCCTGGAACCCGCAGGCGAGCGTGTCCATGAGGCAGTAGCGCGCGGTCTCGTAGGCGGCTTCGCTGCTCACCACGTAGTTGCCGACGTAGTCGGCGATGTCGGTGAGCGCCTGGTCTGGATCGGGTCGGCGCGCTGACTTGTAGTCGCCCGAGGACATCAGCGCTCCTCGAGCGGCGCGAATTTGCGCGGCGCTGGTCCGGTGTAGTTGGCGCTCGGCCGGATGATCTTGCCGTCGATACGCTGCTCGATGACGTGTGCGCCCCAGCCCGATGTGCGTGCGATCACGAAAAGCGGCGTGAACATCGCGGTGGGCACGCCCATCATGTGATACGACACCGCCGAGAACCAATCGAGGTTGGGGAACATCTTCTTGACGTCGTTCATGGTCGCTTCGACGCGCTCGGCGATCGCGAACATCCTCATGTCGCCCGCCTCGAGCGCCAGACGCCGCGCCACTTCCTTGATCACCTGGTTGCGCGGATCGGCGATGGTGTAGACCGGGTGACCGAACCCGATGATCACCTCTTTCTCCTGCAGGCGCCGGCGAATGTCGGCTTCCGCCTCGTCCGGCGTTTCGTAGCGCTTCTGGATCTCGAACGCAGCCTCGTTGGCGCCGCCGTGCTTCGGGCCACGCAGCGCGCCGATCGCACCCGTGATGCAGGAATAGATGTCGGCGCCCGTGCCAGCGATGACGCGCGCGGTGAAAGTCGAGGCGTTGAATTCGTGCTCGGCGTACAGGTTGAGTGAGGTGTGCATGGCGCGCACCCACGACGGCGGCGGCTCGGCATCGTGCAGCAGGTGCAAAAAATGACCGCCGATCGAGTCGTCGTCGGTCTCGACGTCGATGCGGCGTCCCGAGTGACTGAAGTGATACCAGTAACAGAGCATCGAGCCGAGGGAGGCGATCAGGCGATCCGTGATGGCGCGGGCCCCGACGACGCTGTGATCCTCCTTCTCGGGCAGGCCGCAGCCCAGGGCCGACACGCCGGTGCGCATCACGTCCATCGGATGGCTCGCCGCGGGCAACTGCTCGAGCGTGCCGCGCACGACCTGTGGCAAACCGCGAAACGACTTGAGGCGCGCGTGGTAGGCGGCGAGCTCGGCGCGATTCGGGAGCTTGCCGTGAATGAGCAGGTGCGCGATCTCTTCGAACTCCGCTGCTTCGGCGATTTCGAGGATGTCGTAGCCGCGATAATGCAGGTCGTTACCCGTCTGCCCCACGGTGCAGATCTCGGTGTTGCCCGCCGGTACGCCCGACAGGGCGACGGACTTCTTGGGCTTCAGTGTCGTCACGGGTGCTTCAGCCATCTTCTTTCTCCGCGTCCTTCGCGAACAACTCATCGAGCTTGCGCTCGTAGTCGTGATAGCCGAGCACGTCGTAGAGCTCGGCCCGGGTTTGCATGGTGTCGACCACATCCTTTTGGGTGCCACGCTCGCGCAGCGTGCGATAGACATTGAGCGCAGCCCTGGCACCCGCGCGAAACGCGGACAAGGGATAGAGCGCCAGCCGCACCCCCGCCTCGCCCAGCTCGCGAACGGTAAAGAGCGGTGTCTTGCCGAATTCGGTCAGGTTGGCGAGTACCGGCACCGCGACCGCGCGCGTGAATTGCCGGTATTCGCCGAGCGAAGTGAGGGCTTCGGCAAAGATCATGTCGGCGCCCGCTTCGACGTAGCGCTGCGCGCGCTCCACCGCCGCCTGCTGGCCCTCGACCGCATGCGCGTCGGTGCGCGCCATGATGACGAACTGCGGCTCGCGACGCGCGTCGACGGCCGCCTTGAGCCGATCACACATCTCCGCCGCCGAGACCAGCGCCTTGCCCGGGCGATGACCGCAACGCTTCGTTTGCACCTGGTCCTCGATGTGCATGCCCGCCGCACCCGCACGGACCAGATCGAGCGTGGTGCGCGCGATGTTGAAGGCGCCGCCCCAACCGGTATCGGCGTCAACGAGCAGCGGCAGGTCGGTGGCGGAGGCGATGCGCCGCGTGTCCTCGCAGACGTCGTTGAGGTTCGTCATGCCGAGATCGGGCAAGCCGAAGGACGCGTTGGCGACGCCCGCGCCGGACAGATAGATCGCGCGAAAGCCGCTCTTTTCGGCGAGCAGCGCGCTGAAGGCATTGATGGTACCGACGACCTGTAACGGACGTTCGGCCTCGAGCGCCGCCCGGAGGCGCGCGCCGGCAGAGCTGTGCGTGTTCGACATCTGAGTCATTGCGCATGCGGGCTACACCCGTCACGCGCTGCCAGGGAACAGGGGCGGCTATTGTAGCGGAAGCGGCCGCCTCAGCCGATCCTGACCACGGTGCGACCGGTCACCTGACCGTTGAGATAGTCGGCGAACGCCGCGGGCAGATCGTCGAAGTCGATCGTGCGCGTGACGATGAGATCGAGGTGTGCGGGCTTGAGGTCGTTGGCGATGCGCTCCCAGACCTTGAGCCTGAGCTCGCGCGGTGTGGCGGAGGAATTGATTCCGATCAGGCTCACGCCGCGGAGGATGAACGGCATCACGGTGGTCTTGAGCTCGGCGCTTCCCGCGAGACCGATGCTGGCGATATTGCCCCAGAAATCGACGGTGCGCGTAAGCCAGGTCAGGACTTCGCCCCCTACGTTGTCGATCGCGCCGGCCCAGCGCACCGCTTCGAGCGGCCGCGAGCCCAGATCGAGCTCCTGCCGGCGCAGGATCTGGCTGGCGCCAAGTCTCCTCAGGTACTCGTCGCGCTCGGGTTTGCCGCTCACGGCGACCGCTTCGTAACCGCGCCCGTTCAGCATGTCGATCGCGATGCTGCCGACGCCGCCGGTGGCGCCCGTGACCACGATGGGTCCTTTTCCGGGGCGCTGGCCGTTGTGCTCCATGCGGTGGATCGCGAGCGCCGCTGTAAAGCCGGCGGTGCCGAGGGCCATCACGCGAAACTCGTCGAGACCCTCGGGAATCGGGATGACCCAGTCGGCCTTTACGCGTGCGTACGCAGCGTAGCCGCCATCGTGCAGCTCGCTCAGCAGGCACCCGGTGACCAGCACCTTGTCACCCGATCGGTAACGCGTGTCGCTCGAGCTGACGACCTCGCCTGCGAGATCGATGCCGCCCACCAGCGGGTACTTGCGCAGGATGCGGCCCGCGCCGGTCGCCGCGAGCGCATCCTTATAGTTGATGCTCGAGTAGCTGACCTTGATCACCACCTCGCCCGGCGCGAGGTCATCGAGCGTGATCTGTTCGAAGCGGGCGGCGATACGGCCCTTCTCTTCGTGAATGCGGAAGGCCCGGAACAGTGTGCGGGGCAACGCGGCGCTCATGCGATTGTCAACGGCTCTTCGGCGGCCCGCGGTCGAGCCACACTTCCAGCCCTTGCGAGTTGAGCTCGACGTCGATGTCGAGCAGCTCGTGACGACGCGCCGCGTCGCCCTCGAAACCGTGTCGCTCGAGCCGTTCGCTCAGGTAATCGAACATGCCCTGGCGGATGCGGGCGCCGCGGTCCGGCGTGTCGTCGTGCTTGCGCGCCAGGGCCACGAAGTCGTTCACGCATTCGTGCAGGTCCGCGGCCAGCCGCTCGAGTTGTTCGACGCGACCGAAATGCGTGAGGTACATCGCCTGCGGCTTGTAGCTCATCAGTCGATGGATCGTCGCGTGCATGGCGTCGGGATCGAAATGCACCGGCGTCGTGGTTGGATAGACGAACTCGCCCTTGCGCGTGTCGAAATCGCGCATCGAGATGCCGAAGTTGTCGCCCGGGAAGATGACCTGGGCGCTGCGATCGATCACCGAGTAATGATGCAGCGCGTGTCCTGGCGTGTGGATCAACTCGAACTCTCGCCCCGGCAGCGACACCTTGAAGCCCTCTTCCGCGATCAGCACGCGCTCTTCGGGAATCGGCACGACCTCGCCGTAGAGCTCGTAGAACTTCTCCTCGCCGTACACCTCGAGACTACCGGCAATGAGCTTCGTCGGATCGATCATGTGCCGTGCGCCGCGCGGATGGATGACTGCGCGGGCATTCGGGAGCGATTGCATCAGCAGGCCTGCGCCGCCCGCATGATCGAGATGCACGTGCGTCAGCAACACGTAATCGACCTGCGCCGGATTCAGATCGAGGCGGTCGAGAGCGGCAAGGAGCTGCGGAATGCCGGAGGAGGGTCCGGTATCGACGAAGGCGGCGTGGCCGTCCTGGACGATCAGGTGACTCGCGTCCAGCCCGGGCCGGACGTAGAGCGTGTCAATCGTGTGGATGCCCTTGTAAGACACGGGAAGTCACGCATGGTTGGAGCCGCGCGCAATCTACTTCTTTTCGGACTTGCTCGCCTGCAGGAAAAACGTCGCGTGCTCGGCAGTGGTGAGCGGCGGCTGCTGGCCGGCGTAGTAGTCCGCGAGCGCCTCGATATCCGCATCGGTCAGGTTGGCGACGAACCCACCCATGATGGGGTTCTTGCGGCCGCCGTCGCGATAATCCTTGAGCGCGCGCTCGAGGTAGTCCGCGTACTGTCCGGCGAGGGATGGATACTGCGGCGTGATGCCCACGCCGTCGGGCCCGTGGCAAGCGACGCAGAGCTCGGTCGCCTTGGCGGGTGCTTTGCCCTCCGGCTGATTACCGGCCTGGAGCGGCTTTCCCGCCAGGAACGCGGCGATGTCCTGCATGTCCTGGTCGTTGAGTGATGCGGCCTGCGAGTGCATGGTGGCGTGCGAGCGTTCGCCGGTGCGATAGGCCTGCAACGCGATGACGAGGTAATCGGCTGATTGCCCCTGCAGCTTCGGCACACTGTAGGTGGGATAGACGTTCTTGTAGCTCGGCACGCCGTGACAGCCGTAGCACGTATAGGAGAGTTGCCGGCCGCGCTCGGGATCGCCTTCGGCCTGCACCAGGGCAGGCAGCGCCAAGGCGAACACGACACTTGCGATGGTCACGAAGCGGGGGGCCAGAACACCGGATGTCATATCCTCTCCGAAGTTGCCGATGGCAGGGCGCGCCATGGTAAATGAGGCCCAGAGGTAAGTTCCAGTTCGAGGCATCTCGTGATCGCACTAATCCAGCGCGTGTCTCGCGCCGAAGTCGCTGTCGACGGCAGCCCGGTGAGCGCGATCGGCCACGGTGTCCTGGCGCTGATCGGCGTGCGCAAGGGCGACACCGAGACCGAGGCGGACCGACTTGTCGAGCGGATCGTCGGCTACCGGATCTTTCCCGACGGCGAGGGACGGATGAATCGGAGCCTGAAGGACATCGACGGCGAACTGCTCCTGGTGCCGCAGTTCACGCTCGCGGCTGACACGCACTCGGGCATGCGAGCCGGCTTCAGCACGGCCGCGGCACCGGACGAAGGCCGCAGACTCTTCGACTACCTGCTGGTAAGAGCCCGCGCCTCCCTGAAGACAGTGGCGAGCGGCAGGTTCGGCGCTCACATGCAGGTGAGCCTCGTTAATGACGGTCCTGTGACGTTCTGGCTCGAAACACCGCCCGCAACACCCGCGTAATGAGGGCTTACGTCACAGTTCCCGCGCTCGCCGAACGGGTCAGGCCAATTGGCGTATTATCCGGAGCCGGTCGGAACCCGCGGAGATAGCGCGCATGATGCCTGGCTGGAAAGAGTTACTGATCATTCTGCTGGTGGTGCTGGTCGTGTTTGGCGCGAAGAAGCTCAAGACCATCGGCTCCGACCTGGGCGCGGCGATTCGTGGCTTCAAGAAGTCCATGAACGACGGCGACACCGACGAGCAGCTGAAGCAGCTCAAGCACGGGGACGACGACGCCGACTTCGGCGCGGACGAAACCTCACGTCGCAATGCGGGCGCCAAGACCGGCACCGATCGCAACGCTTAACGCCCTCGATGTTCGAGGTCGGCTTCACCGAGCTGTTGCTGATCTTCGGCCTGGCGCTCATCGTGCTGGGCCCGCACAAGCTGCCTGCCATCGCCTCGCAGATCGGCCGCTGGCTGGGCCGCGCGCGCGCCATGGCGCGGCAGCTGCGCGAGCAGCTCGACCAGGAAGTGAACCTCGACGATGCGCGCTCCGAACGGCAGCCGCGCGCACAATCGCGAACACCACCCGCCGCCACCGAGTCCGCGCCGGACTCGAAGCCCGACCTGCAAGCGCCTCATGAGCGACCGGAGCAGTGAACCCGAGACGCTTGCCGAAGGCACGCTGATCTCCCACCTCCTGGAACTGCGCGATCGCCTGTTGCGCGCGTTCGTGGTGGTGGCGGTGGTATCCATCCCGTGTCTGTACTTCGCGAACGAGCTCTTCCAGTTCATCGCCCAGCCGCTGATGGCGAAGCTGCCGACCGGCGCCACGATGATCGCGACCACGGTCATGTCGCCGTTCATGACACCGGTCAAGACCGCGATCGTGGCCGCGCTCTTCATTGCCATGCCGTACGTGCTCTACCAGGCGTGGGCGTTCGTCGCGCCGGGTCTCTATCGCCATGAGAAGCGCTTCGCCATCCCGCTGCTTCTCTCGAGCATCGTGCTCTTCTATGTGGGCGTCGCGTTCGCCTACTACGTCGTCTTTCCGTTGATGTTTGCCTACTTCGCCATGACCACGCCGCACGGCGTGACCATGATGACCGACATCAACAGCTATCTCGATTTCGTGCTGATGCTGTTCTTCGCCTTCGGCGTGGCCTTCGAGGTGCCCGTGGCGACCGTGCTGCTGGTGCTGACGGGAATGGTGAAGGTCGAGACCCTGACCAGGCAGCGCGGCTACGTGCTCATCGGTATCTTCGTCGTGGCCGCGTTCCTCACGCCGCCCGATGCCATTTCCCAATCCGCGATGGCGATCCCCATGTACCTGCTTTATGAATTCGGCATCGTCATGTCGCGCGTGATGCTGAAAGCCAAAGTACGGCGCGAGACCGAGCTGCACGCCAAAGAAAAAGAAGCGGACGCCTGAAGTTGCGGCCCCGAGGCCACAACTTCCCGGGCGGTATGAACGGGCGCGCCGCGTGTTGCTGTTGCGAAGCAACATCAAGCACACTCCGCGTCCTGCACTGCAACGCGCTCCCCAGTGAGTGACGGGACGAACAACAAATCATGAGCTCCAGCGCCCCCGGTTCGACAGCAACGCCCACTTCTACTGACGGTCCCCAGCTTCTCGGCCACCCCCGCGGTCTCGCGACCCTCTTCTTCACGGAGATGTGGGAGCGATTCACCTACTACGGGATGCGCGCGATCCTGGTCCTGTTCCTGGTCGCCGCGGTCACCGACGGCGGTCTCGGTCTCGACGACAAGACCGCGAACGCCATCTACGGCCTCTACATCTCAGGGACTTATCTGCTCTCGTTGTTCGGCGGCTGGATTGCCGACCGGCTGATCGGCCAGCAGCGCTCGGTGTTCGCCGGGGGCGTGCTGATCATGCTCGGCAACGCCTGCCTCGCGGTAGGCGATACGCGGCTCTTTTTCATCGGCCTCATCGTGATCGTGCTGGGCGTCGGTCTGCTGAAGCCCAACATCAGCGCGATCGTCGCCCAGCTCTACCCGGAAGGTGGCTCGCGGCGCGATGCGGGATTCTCGATCTTCTACATGGGCATCAACGTGGGCGCGACGCTGGGCTCGTTTTTCGTGCCCATCGTCGCCGCCCGGCTCGGGTGGAATGCGGGCTTCGCATTGCCCGCGATCGGTATGTTGTTCGGCCTGGTGCAGTTCCAACTGACCAAGCAATACCTGCACGGTGCGGGCGCCAAGGCCCTGGGCGAGCGCGCGAGCTGGTGGCCGGTCATCGTGTTCGTCGCCATCGTGGGGATCGTCACGCTGCTGGCGATCACCGGTCAGCTGAAGCTCGACCCGGTCGCGATCTCCAAGGGCGCGAACTGGGTGCTGGTGGCGCTCGCGGCCGCCTACTTCGCCTATCTCCTGCTCTTCGCGGGTCTCGAGCGCGACGAGCGCAGCCGCGTGTGGGTGATGATCGCGCTCTTCACCGGCTGCGCCATGTTCTGGGCCGGCTTCGAACAAGCGGGCGCTTCCTTCAACCTGTTCGCCGATCGGCACACCGATCGCATGATCCTGGGCTGGGACATGCCCGCGGGCGTCCTGCAGGCGGTGAACCCGGCATTCATCATCATCTTTGCGCCGGTGTTTGCCGCGATCTGGGTGGCGCTCGGCAAGCGCAACCTCGACCCCTCCTCGCCCGCCAAGTTCGGCCTGGGGCTGATCCTCATGGGTGCGGGCTTCCTGGTCATGTATTGGGCAGCGGGCTACGTGGTGCAGGGACAGAAAGTGCTGCCCACCTGGCTCCTGCTCACGTACCTGCTGCATACCTTCGGCGAGCTGTGTCTGAGCCCGGTGGGACTGAGCTCGATGACCAAGCTCGCGCCCGCGCGTTTTGTCGGCCAGGTGATGGGTGTGTGGTTCCTCGCGACCGCGGTCGGCAACAATCTCGCCGGCCAGTTCGCCGGCGAAATCGATCCGGACAACCTCCCGGCCATGCCGGGCGAGTTCCTCGACCTCTTCTGGTGGGGATTCCTCGCGGGGGCGGTGATGCTCGCGCTGACGCCCTTCATCAAGCGTCTCATGGCGGGTGTGAAGTAGAGTGCGCGTCCTCGCCATAGGCGTGGCGCTCGCCGGTCTCGGACTCGCCAGCTGCGATTCGCACAAGTTCCCGGAGGCTCCGGCAGAGTCGGCGGATGAGTTCGTCGCCCGCGTGAACCGGGCGCTCGGCGATCTCCAGAAGGAAGCGAGCGCTGCCGGCTGGGTCCAGTCGACCTACATCACCAACGACACCGAGAAGCTCGCGGCCAAGGCGCAGGAGCGCTACCTCGAGGGCTTCACCCGCGCAGTCGAGGAATCGAAGCGTTATTCCGGTCAGCAGCTGAGCCCCGCGACCGCACGAGCGATCGCGCTGCTCAAGCTCAACGTGAGCGCGCCCGCGCCCAACGATCCGGCCAAGCGCGCCGAGCTCGCGACATTGGGCAGCGCCCTCGAGGCCATGTACGGCGCAGGCAAGTACTGCCCGAAGGGGCCCGAGTCGTGCCGCAATCAAGATGAGCTCGACGAGGTGCTCGCGACCAGTCGCAACTTCGCCGAACTCACCGAGGCCTGGACCGGCTGGCACACGATTTCACGCCCGATGCGCAAGGACTACACGCGCTTCGTCGAGCTCGCTAACGAGGGCGCGCGCGAGCTGGGGTTCCAGGACCTGGGCGCGATGTGGCGCTCGAATTACGACATGCCGCCGGAGGCCTTCGCAGCGGAGATGGAGCGGCTCTGGGCGCAGGTCGAGCCGCTCTACGACCAGCTGCACTGTTACGTGCGCGGTCGCCTCACGAAGAAATACGGCGCGGACCGCGTGCCGCCGGGCCAGCCGATCCCGGCGCAGCTCCTCGGCAACATGTGGGCGCAGCAGTGGGCCAAGATCTACGATCTGATCGAGCCCTACCCCGGCGTGGCCAACCTCGACGTGGACGCGGCGTTGAAAAGCCAACACTACGACGCGCGCCGCATGACCGAGTCAGCCGAAGCGTTCTATGTGTCCCTCGGTTTCCCCAAGCTGCCGGCGACGTTCTGGGAACGCTCGATGCTCACGCGGCCACGCGACCGCGAAGTCGTTTGCCACGCGAGCGCCTGGCACATGGACCTCGCGGAGGATGTGCGCATCAAGCAGTGTATTCGCCCGACCGAAGAAGACCTGCGGACGATCTACCACGAGCTCGGTCACCTCTATTACGACCTGTCGTACAAGGATCAGCCGTACCTGTTCCAGAACGGCGCGAATGAGGGCTTCCACGAGGCGATCGGCGACACGGTATTGCTGTCGATGACGCCGGGCTACCTGAACACGATCAAGCTGGTCGGCAATGTCAAGTCGAGCCGCGAGTCGGTGATCAACCAGCAGATGAAGCTGGCGCTCGATCGCATCGCCTTCCTCCCCTTCGGCAAACTCGTCGATCAGTGGCGCTGGAAAGTGTTCTCGGGCGAAGTGACACCCGCCAACTACAACCAGGCGTGGTGGGAGCTGCGGACCCGCTACCAGGGCGTCGCTCCACCGGTGCCGCGTTCGGAAGAGGACTTCGACCCAGGCGCCAAGTACCACATCCCCGGCAACACGCCGTACGCGCGCTACTTCATCTCATTCATCCTGCAGTACCAGTTCCAGCGGGCGCTGTGCCAGGCGGCCGGCTTCACCGGTCCGCTGCACGAATGTTCGGTGTACGGCAATGCCGAGGCTGGCCGGCGCTTCGCTGAAATGCTGGCGCTCGGCCAAAGCCAACCCTGGCCCGACACGCTCGAGAAGCTCACCGGTACGCGCGAGACGGATGCGAGTGCCATCGTCGACTACTTCACGCCGCTGATGGGCTGGCTGAAAGAAAAGAACCAGGGCCAGCAATGCGGGTGGGGCCAACCTGCAGCTGGGACCTGACACCAACGCAGCGACGTCGAGCCTGTTCCGGGAGGAATCGATGAATACGAGCGCCAACACGATTGATTCGAGCGCCAACACGCTGCCGCAACTCACGTTTCGCGCCATTGCGCTCTCGGTGGTGCTCGCAGTGGTGCTGGCTGCGGCGAACACCTACCTCGGCCTCTTTGCCGGCCTCACCATCGCCTCGGCGATCCCGGCCGCCGTAGTTTCGATGGCAGTGCTCAAGCTCCTGGGCGGTGGGCACATCCTCGAGAACAACATCGTGCAGACCGGCGCTTCCGCCGCGGCCTCGATCGCCGCGGGGGTGATCTTCACGATCCCGGCGCTGGTCATCCTCGGGTTCTGGAGCGACTTCCAGTACCTGTGGGTGTTCGCGATCGCGGGGCTCGGCGGCATCCTGGGTGTGTTGTTCTCCGTGCCACTACGCCGCGCGCTGATCCTCGAGCAGAAGCTCGCCTTCCCGGAGGGCAAGGCGGCGGCCGAAGTGCTCAAGACCGGCGAGAACCCTGGGCAGGGCGTCCGACTGTTGGCCTGGTCGGCAACATTGGGTGGCCTTGCGAAGCTCCTGGCAGCGAGTGGTGCGCGCGTCATCCCCGATTCGGCTGCGGCAGCGGGCTACGTCGGCAAGGGCATCGCCTACTTCGGCACCAACCTCTCGCCGGCGCTCTTCGGCGTCGGCTACATCGTCGGGCTCAACATCGGCATCGTGGTGATGGTGGGCGGCATCATCTCCTGGAACATCGCCATCCCCATCTACGCTGCCTTCTTCCTCGACGGGAATCCCGAGCTCGCCGCTCGCATCGCGAACCTCGACGCGGAAGCCGCGGCCGGTGCGATCTGGTCGGCGCAGATTCGCTACCTCGGCGTCGGCGCGATGCTGATCGGGGGCATCTGGACGCTCATTTCAATGCGCAAGTCGATTCTCTCGGGCGTGCGCAGCGGTCTCGCGGCCACGCGCGCCGGGTCCGAGCGCGTCATCGCTCACACCGAACAGGACATCCCGATGAAGCGCGTGCTGATCGGGATCGTGCTCTTCACGTTGCCGCTCTTCATCCTCTACCAGGCCATCGTGAGCGACCTCGCAGTGAGCCTGCCGATGACCATCATCATGATCGTCGCGGGGTTCCTGTTTTGCTCGGTGTCCGCCTACATGGCGGGCCTGGTCGGCTCCTCGAACAACCCGGTCTCCGGCATGACGATCTGCACAATCCTGTTCGCGTCGCTGGTGCTGATGGTCCTGATGGGCCGCGACGCCGCGCTTGGCCCGGTCGCGGCGATCATGATCGGCGCGGTGATCTGCAACGCCGCCGCGATCGCCGGCGACAACCTGCAGGACCTGAAGGCCGGCCAGCTGGTGGGCGCCACGCCCTGGCGCCAGCAGGTCATGCTGGGTGTCGGCGCGCTGGCTTCCGCCGCCGTCATGGCGCCGGTGCTCAACCTC
>DATIEU010000086.1:0-3527 GCA_035455565.1 Steroidobacteraceae bacterium
ACGCTCTCCCCACGGACGGGGAGAGCTCCCATCTGGCTGGCGGGCCGACCCGTAACGTGTGATCGTTATGCGTGGGAGGTCCGGTGGCGGACAAGAAGACCCTGTGGACCACGCTCGTGTCCGGCATCGCGGTTGGTGCCGCGTGTGCGGCTGTGGTGTGTTTACCGCCGGTGCGGGCTCTCGAGCAGGAGGTGGGGCTGCGGTGGCTCTTCAAGCTGCGCGGCGCCGAGCCCGCACCCGAACAGGTCGTGATGGTGACGATGAATCGGCGCGCGGCCGCCAACATCTCTCTCCCGCGCGATGCCGAAAAGTTCCATCGTTGCGAAGGGCTCGTCATCGGGCCCGCACCCGCCACGCACGTCACCTTGCCGTCGATTCCCTCTCGGTGGCCGCGTTGCTTGCATGCGCAGCTCGTGAACAAGCTGGTGAGCGCCGGCGCCGGGGCGATTGCATTCGACGTGCTGTTTCGCGAACGCCCGCCACTCCCGGGGGATTCCGCCGATCTGCAGCGTTGGCAGGATGAGGACTTTGCGGCGACGTTGGCCGCGGCCAAGAGGGTCGTGGTGGCGCAGAAGCTGGAGGTCTTCGAGAACAACGAGGCCTTCACGGACCTGAGCCCCGCCATCGCAGACGCAGCGCTCGGTTCCGCGCCACTGCCGCTGGTCGCGGACGCGGGCCGCCGGATCGATCGCTTTCTCGCCTTCACCGACTCCGGTCACGCGACACCGACGCT
This sequence comes from Steroidobacteraceae bacterium, assembly GCA_035455565.1. GTDB lineage: Bacteria > Pseudomonadota > Gammaproteobacteria > Steroidobacterales > Steroidobacteraceae > DATBVX01. The sequence goes on from DATIEU010000086.1 coordinate 734, forward strand.
GCCGACGATCGCGCTGCAAGCCCACTTGCTGGATGCATTCACGCCGCTTTCGGAGCTGCTGGCGCGCAATGCGGGCGATGTCGCGCAGCTGTTGCCGCCGACGGCGGACAGTGTGCGTGCCGACCGTCAGCTCCAGGCGACCGTGCTGCTGATACGCCGCCTGTTTCGCGACGACCCCGGGCTTGCGCCGCGCTTGCTGGCCGAGATCGAGCGGGCGAAATCCGCCGATCCGGAGTCGAACCGCCCCCTCCGCACCCTCATCTCCCTCTACGCCGACAAGGATGCCCGCATCATCAACTTCTACGGGCCCCCGAAGACGATTCGCTCGGTGTCCTACGATGACGTGCTTGCGTCCAGTTCCGAGGATCTGAGTGCACTAGTCAAGGGACGGGCAGTCTTCATCGGCTTTGCCGAGTTCGACCAGCCCGAGCAGGTCGAGCATTTTGCGACCGCGGTGTCCTCCGGTAGAGGCATCGATATGAGCGGCGTTGAGATCGCGGCCACGGGGTTCGCCAACCTGCTGCGCGGCGAATCCATCCGGGAATTGCCGCTGGCCTACTGGGTCGCCATCGTCTTCGTGGTTGCCCTGTTGACGACCGTGATCTGCGACCGCTTTGAGAACAAGACGGCCTTGGCGCTCACGCTGGTCGTCATGGCTCTGTATGCATCGTGCGCACTCTACGAGTTTTCGCGGCACAACTTGTGGATGCCTCTCGTGATGCCGATCCTGGTCGCCGCACCGGCCGCAATTCTTTCGAGCTTCTCGTGGAAATACTGGACCGCTCGCCGCCAGCGCGAGCAACTGCGGCGCGCGTTCAGCTATTTCGTGCCCCGCGAGGTCGTGAACCTGCTGGAGCACAACGCGGAACAAATCGGAGGCGCCAAGGAATCGCTCGAGTGTGCGTGTGTTGCGACCGACGCCGCCAACTACACGCCGCTCGCGGAGACCATGTCGCCCGAGCAGCTGGCTGAATTCCTCAACCGCTACTTCGAGGCATTGTTCGGTGGCGTCGCCAACCGTGGTGGCTTCGTTTCCGACGTGGTCGGTGACGCTATGCTCGCGCTGTGGCCGCATCGGTCAGATGAGACGCGCCGCCAGATGCTGCATGCACTGCTCGAGATGCGCGATGCCGCCGATCGCTTCAGTGAGCAGCTCGTGGGACATCGCCTGGTCACGCGCTTCGGCGCGGACTGGGGCCGCGTCGCATTGACGACGGTGGGAGCGGGAGCGCACTACGAGTACCGCGCGGTCGGCGACGCGGTGAATACCGCCGGGCGAATCCAGGAGCTCAACAAGAAACTCGGCAGCCGCATTCTCGTGTCGCGGCCGGCAATCGGAGCAGCGGAAGGTGAATTTCTTGTGCGCGATCTTGGAAGCTTTCTGCTGCGCGGGAAGAGCAACGCCGTACACATCTACGAATTAATGGGGACTCGTGCGCGTGCGACCGCCGAGCAACTTGAGCTGTGTGTGCGCTTCGCAGAAGCGGTTGCCGCGCTGGGCGATTCACAGGCTGGAGCAGCGGTCGGGCGCTTCCGGGAAATTCACGCAGCGTTCCCCGAAGACGCGCCCACGACGTTCTTTCTGCGTGGCCTTGAATCGGGTCTAAGTCTGGAACGTGGCGCGGTAGTAGTCGGCTGATTTCACAGCGCTTTCACATCGTGCCTTCCATCAAGGCGAGCGAGGTCCGCGTCCTTGAGGCCCAAGTTGCGCTTCCCACCGTAAAGGGCTAATTTGAAACGGCAGTCGATCACAACAACAACCGGGCTTTCCTCGCCGGGATGCTAGGGCTGAAGATGAGGATGAGCGGTCGGATCGCGCTGCGACGTTGCGCCTCTCTGCACCTGTTGCTGGCGCTCCTCTCGTGTGCCTTCACAGAACCTGTTCTCGCACAGGACGCAGCCGCCGCTTGTGCGCCCACCATCGGTCGCCTCGTGTCCGTGCAGGGCAATGTCGATGTGCAGCGCGCGGGCTCGCAGGATTGGATCCGCATCAAGCGGCTCGATACCTCCGTGTGCACGGGCGATCGCGTCCGGACTGCCCCACTCAGCCGCGCCGCCTTGTTCGTTCAGCCTGAAACGATCGTGCGCGTCGATCAGAACACCACGGTCGCACTCAGTCAGACCACGGCGGAGGTCGTCGTCGAATTTTTCCAGGACGATGTAATCCGCGCCGCACGCGATAGCCAATCGTGCGGGGCCGGGTACTTCATCACACGTTTTCCGAAGAAGCTCAGGGTCACGACACCCCACATGAACGCGGCGGTCGAAGGAACTGAATTCGAAGTTGATGTGCGTTGCGCCAGTACCGAGCTCGCTGTGATCGAGGGTGCAGTGCGCTCTCAAAACCTGGCGACGAGCGAAGAGTTCCTGGTGAACGGCGGCCAGATGGTGGCCGCTGGGCCTTCGAGCGGCGTTGCAGTGACGACACTCGTCAAGCCCACCGATGCCGTGCAATGGGTGCTTTATTACCCGCCGCTGGCTGAAACGAAGGACGAGTTCGAGCTTCCCACAGCGGAGCAGTGCCGCAACCTGGCGAGTCCAGCGGATGGCGGCTGTTTGACGCAACGCGCTGAAACGCTGCTCGGCCTCGGCCGCAGCGATGAGGCGTTGCAGGATGTCGACGAAGCGCTGAAACGCGACCCACGCAATGGCGAGGCGAATGCACTGCGCGCGGTCGTGCAGATCGCGAGAAACGACAACGCTGCGGCGTTGCAGGCGGCGAACGCCGCCACGTCGTCGGCGCCGGACAGCTATCGCTCGTGGCTGGCGCTCTCGTATGCACAGCAAGCAGGGT
>DATIEU010000087.1:0-3197 GCA_035455565.1 Steroidobacteraceae bacterium
TGTCGCGCTGAATGCGCTTCACGTCCGGGTGATCGGCGCTGTAACGCTGGCGCGCTTCCGCGAGGACCTGGCGCTGCGCTTCGAGCTGCTGCTGGAGCGAGGCGCCGGCACCCGCCGCGCCACCTTGCTTCAGGGCATCGATCTGCCGGCGCAGTGAAATCATGTCCGGATGACTCTCGTCATAGACGGACTGCCGGCGCGCATACTCGGCCTCGAGCTGGCGAATGCTGCCTTCGTCGGGGTTGGCAGTGTTCGCCTGCTGCAGCTGCGCGGTGAGGAACACGCGCTCCTGCTGCAGCGAGCGCATCTGCATCTGCATCTGCTCGAGATCGCGCTCGGTGCGATCCATCATCGTCATGTTGAGCTGCGTGAGCTCGGGCAGCCGCCCGAAGTTCCTGTTCTTGAACTCGGCCAGCTTGCCTTCAAGCTGCGCCACCTGCTCGCGCAGGCGCTCCGCCTCGGCGGCGAAAAAGTCCGCCGCGCCGGCCGCGCGACCCTGGCGGTGCTTGCGGTTCTCAGCCATGAACTCGTCCACCAGCCAGAGCGCCACCTGCTGCGCCTTTGCAGGCTTCTTACTGTCATAGGAAAGCGTGAAAGCCGTGACGATCTCGCGCTCGCGCCCGGTGCGCGGATCGAGAATCGGCGCGGTCACGATCTCGACGCCGATGTCACGGCGCAGTTTCTGCAGCGCCTGGTTTTCATCCTCGAGCGTGGGATACAGGTCGTAGCGCTTGAGGAGCGGGCGCAGGTTGTCGCTGCTCAGCACCGTTCCCTTGAGACTCGTGACGTACTGGTCGACGTAGCTCGGCTCGTCGGGGTCGGTGATGAGCGCATTCGCCTGGTGGGCGGCGGCCGTGTGCTGCTGGTCGCCGTCGATGTCCACCTCGACCAGCGCCGAGGAACGGTAGATGTCCGGCAGCGCCACCGCGAGCAGCAAGGCGAGCGCCACGATCGGCAAGGCGATGCCGAGCAACAGGCCACGCCGGCGCTGCAGCGCCGTCAGGTATTCCGCCATTCCGGTCGTTCGTTCCGTCATCCTTGACCCCTGCTCTTAATCGCGCCGCCGCGGCTCGTACACGAACGAGATACGGGCACCGCCGGACTCCGAGTCCCGCGACGCCTGCGTGTCGAAGTCCTGCCAGGTATAGTCGATCGCGGCGACCAGCGACAGCTGCTGCAGTATGCGCCACTCCATGCCGACATCGGCGGTGGCGTAGCTGCGCGCGGCGAACGCCGTGTCTTCCGCGACTGCATCGTCGTGCGTGCCGCGCACACCCGAGAACATGGAAAAGCGCGGCGTGAAGAGGCGCGTCCAGCGGAAGCGCACCTGATCGCGTTGCACGACGAATCCCGAGGAGGTCGGACCGACGCTGTGTGTCACGTCGAAGAAAAGCTCCGTGAGCTTCACCGAGCGGCGGACGCCGGCGCCGGCGAGCCATGAGGTAACCTCCTCGCCCGGTTCGCCGGTGAGCTCGTTGTCTTCGAAGATCGTCTGCTGCGCACCGACGCGCAGAAACGTTTCCATCAATTCCGTGGCGCTGGTGGTCCAGTCGAGCTCGAGCGCGTAGGCATCGGCGCTGTTGCCCTCGATCTCGACGTCGTAACGCGCCGCCAACGCGCTCACGGTGACCGTCGAGCGCTGCGATGTAACGAAGCCGAAACCGACGTCCACGCCGTAGTCGCGATAGTCGGTTTGCAGGCCGGGCACCTTGTCATCGAAGGTCACATCCGTCGCCGTCGCGCCGAGGTCCAGGCGGTGACGCGGCGAGAAGTCATACGAGAACGACGGCCGTATGCGCGCCAGTTCGCGCCGATTGCGGATGGCGGCGATGCCGGCATCCCCACCACCGGTCTCGCCGAGACCCGAATCGATGTCGGTCGAGGGCTGCTCGCTGGTCGCGACTGTTTCCTGCGCGTAGTCCGCACGGAGCTGCGCGCGCAGAACCTGCGTGCGATGCTCCCAGTCGAGAGTGCCGTAGTAATCGTCCGAGTCCTCTTCCGGATCGTCGGGAAACTCGGTCAGGCGAACCCGCGGTATCAGGCTGAACGTGGTGAGCGGATTGGCAGCGCGCAGCTCGAGCTGCGCATCGAGCACCCCGCCCGAGACTTCGATCTCAGTGTCCGGCGGCGTCAGGCGGTAGTTGCTGTCGTAGAGATAGCCGAGCGCGAGCTTGGGGTTCGCTTCCCAGTCCGCCGCTGTGACCGGCAGCGCGCTGCCGCCGAGCGTTACGGCAGCCGCCAGTGCCACGTACGGCCTGGTATTACGGCACGACAACGACGTCTCCGCTCTGCAGGTCGATGTTCTGCTCGAGTTTCTTGCCGCGGACCACGTCGTTGTAGCGGAACGGCAGCGCGGTCTTGCCCTTGTCCGTCCGCCGCAGAATGATGATGTCGCCCAGCGCTGCGAACGGCGTCGTGCCGCCTGCCATGCTGAGCGCCTGCATGACATCGACGCTCGGGTTGACGATGAATTCACCCGGCTTGTTGACCTGGCCGATCACGTACACCTTGTTGCCCTTGATCTCCTGGATCGACACCGTCACCACCGCGTCGGCGATGTAGCGCGCCAGCCGCTCGCTGATGATCTTGTTCAGGTCCGCGACCGTCTTGCCACGTGCATTGACCTCGCCCACCAGCGGGAACGAGAACGAGCCGTCGGGGCGCACCAGTGTCTGGCGCTGCAGGTCCGGCTCCTTCCACACCGAGATCGACAGCACGTCACCGGGCTTGACGGTGTAGGTGGGGTCCTGCGCCATGGCCGCCCCGCTCGTGAACAGGAGGGCAATCGCGATCCACAGCGATGCGCTACGTCGTGACCGACGGGACAATGTGTGTGCTTGCATGGCTCCTCGATGGGCGCGCCCGGCCCTTGCCATCGTGTGAGGGGCCGTTGCAGCCGCCGTGCCAGCGGCTGCGAGTGTTGCCTCGTGGTGTCAGCCGTCATCGGTGAATCAACTGTTTGCAGCCACTCCACCATGGAGTGCACGCGCTGCTGTCGCTGATGCATGCATGAGGCGCGCCCGGCAAAGTTGAAAAGACGTTTCCCACCGACCTGAAAAACCTACAACCGCGCCTGACGAGCCCGCGTGTTCTCAGGTTCTGCGCATGCAGTCGGCTTGGCATGCACATTGCTGGATAACCCGAACGCCGAGATTTCGGCAAAGGAGTGCCCGCTTGAAGATCAGCGCTTTCGGTCT
>DATIEU010000088.1:0-7367 GCA_035455565.1 Steroidobacteraceae bacterium
ATCGGGACGATCTCGGCATTGAGATCCGCGAGCGCGCGCGGCGCCACCTTGTAAGCGGCTCCGTTGGCGCAGTCGATCACGATCTTGAAGCCGGATAGATCGACCCCGGTGGGGAGCGAGGCCCGACAGAAATCCTGGTACTGGGTGCGCGACTTGTCGACGCGTGTGGCGCGCCCGAGGGCGCGCGATTCGCGAGTCGTCGGCGTTTCGTCGAGCCGCCGCTCGATCTCCGCTTCGAGTTCGTCGCTCAGCTTCGCGCCGCTCGCATCGAAGAACTTGATGCCGTTGTCGTCGTAGAGGTTGTGCGAAGCGCTGATCACGACGCCGAAATCGCAGCGGAAGCGCTGCGTCATGTAGGCGATGCCTGGGGTGGGCAGCGGCCCGATCAGCAGCGCATCGACGCCCGCCGCGACAAACCCGGCTTCGAGCGCGGCTTCGAACATGTAGCCCGACAGCCGGGTGTCCTTGCCGATGAGCACAGTGCCGCCCTCGGGCGCCAGCACGCGCGCGGCTGCGCTCGCGAGGCGCAGCGCAAAATCGACCGTCATCGGGTGTTGGCCGACCCGTCCACGAACCCCGTCGGTGCCAAAGTATTTGCGCGACACGTTCAGCCTCCCTCGAGGACCGCCGCGGCCACTCTCACTGCATCCACCGTCTCGGCGACGTCATGCGCACGCACGATGCGCGCACCCTTGAGGACCGCGATCGTCGCCAGCGCGATACTGCCCTGCAAGCGCTCCGCCGTCGGCTTGCCGAGTATTGTGCCAAGCATCCCCTTGCGTGACAGCCCCACCAGCAGCGGCACGCCCGGGCTGGCGAGCTCCGGGAGCGCTTTCAACAGCGCCAGGTTGTGTGCGAGCGTCTTGCCGAAGCCGAATCCTGGATCGAGCGCGATGCGCTCGCGCGCAATGCCGGCGCCTTCGCAGGCCGCGAGGCGCGCATGCAGGAACTCGCGCACCTCGCGCACCACATCCGCATAGCGCGGATCGACCTGCATGGTGCGTGGCTCGCCCAGCATGTGCATCAGGCAGACCGCAGCTTGCGAAGCCGCGACCGCCTCCAGGGCTCCCGGTTCTCGCAGGGCCCGCACGTCATTGATCATGGTCGCGCCGGCCTCCAGGGCCGCACGCATGACGATGGGCTTGCTGGTATCGACGGAAATCGGCACGTCGACGTTCGCGGCGACGGCCTCAATCACGGGCAGCACCCGCCTGGTCTCCTCTTCCGCGTCGACGGCCGCAGCACCCGGGCGTGTCGATTCGCCACCGATATCGAGGATCGCCGCCCCCTCGGCGACGAGCTCATGCGCCTGCTCGATGGCACGCGCGCGATCGAAGTAACGGCCGCCGTCGGAGAACGAGTCGGGCGTGACATTGAGCACGCCCATTACGCAGGGCCTGGTCAGATCGACGGTGCGGTCACCGCAACGGAGTTGCACGGGTGGCGACGCGAGAGACCGGATTCACCCGCGCCGCTGAGTTCCTAGTGCTGGCCCGCCGGGCCGCCGATGGCCGGCCCCGGTTTTTCCTGCGGCTTGGCCACGGGCGTGGGCGTGGAGTCGTCCCAGTCCCGCGGCGGCTGCGGCGTGCGGCCTGCCATGATGTCCTTGAGCTGACCTTCGTCGATGGTCTCGTACTTGATCAGCGCCTCGGCCATCGAGTGCAGTTTGTCGAGGCTGCTTGTGAGGATCTGGCGCGCGCGCTGGAAATTGCCGTCGATGAGGCGGCGTACTTCCTCGTCGATGGCGTGCGCGGTGACGTCCGACACCTGCTTGTGCTGCGTGACGCTGCGACCCAGGAACACTTCGCCGGCGTCTTCGCTGTACGTCAGCGGACCGAGCCGGTCGGACAGGCCCCACTTGGTGACCATGTTGCGCGCGAGCTCCGTGGCGCGCTCGATGTCGTTGGCGGCGCCCGTCGTTACGGCCTCGGGGCCGAAGATGAGCTCTTCCGCGATGCGTCCGCCGAAGAGCGTGGCAATGCGGCTCTCGAGCCGGCGCTTGCTGGTGCTGTAACGGTCGCCTTCCGGCAGGAACATGGTGACGCCGAGCGCCCGGCCGCGCGGAATGATCGTGACCTTGTAGACGGGGTCGTGCTCCGGAACGGTCAAGCCCACGATGGCGTGGCCCGCCTCGTGGTAGGCGGTCATGCGCTTTTCCTCTTCGCTCATGACCATCGAGCGCCGCTCGGCGCCCATCATGATCTTGTCCTTGGCGCGCTCGAATTCGTCCATCGTGACGAGCCGCCGATTGGCACGCGCGGCGAACAACGCCGCCTCGTTCACCAGGTTGGCGAGATCGGCACCCGAGAATCCCGGCGTGCCGCGCGCAATGATCGAAGGCTTCACGTCGTCCGCGATCGGCACGCGCCGCATGTGCACTTTGAGGATCTGTTCGCGCCCGCGCACGTCCGGCAACGGCACGACGACCTGGCGATCGAAGCGGCCCGGTCGCAGCAGCGCCGGATCGAGCACGTCCGGACGGTTGGTGGCCGCGATGACGATGATGCCCTCGTTGCCCTCGAAACCATCCATCTCGACCAGCAGCTGGTTCAGCGTCTGCTCGCGCTCGTCGTGACCGCCGCCGAGGCCCGCACCGCGATGGCGGCCGACCGCGTCGATCTCGTCGATGAAGATGATGCACGGCGCGTGCTTCTTGGCCTGCTCGAACATGTCGCGCACGCGCGAAGCGCCGACGCCCACGAACATCTCGACGAAGTCGGAGCCGGAAATCGTGAAGAACGGCACCTTGGCTTCGCCCGCGATGGCCCGCGCCAGGAGCGTCTTGCCGGTGCCCGGCGGGCCCACCATCAGCACGCCCTTCGGAATCTTGCCGCCGAGCTTCTGAAACTTGCCCGGGTCCTTCAGGAAGTCGACGATCTCGCCCACTTCCTCCTTCGCTTCATCGACGCCCGCGACATCAGCGAACGTCACCGTGACCTGGTCCTCGCCCAGGAGCCTCGCCCGGCTCTTGCCGAACGACATCGCGCCCCGGCCGCCGGCCGCGCCCTGCATCTGGCGCATGAAATAGATGAATATGGCGACCAGCAGCAGCACCGGGAACGCCGACATGAAGAGTTGCAGCAGCACATTGGGCCGCTCTTCCTCGGCGGCGCGGATCGCCACCCCCTCCTTGTCGAGAAGCCCTATGAGCGCACTGTTGTCGGTCTCGGGGCTGTAGATGCGGTAGTGCGTACCGTCGCGCTTGCTGGCCTCGAGGATCTTGCCCTTTATCACGACCGAGTCGATCTGCTTGTTCCGCACTTCCTGCAGGAAGGCCGAATAGGCCATGTCCTGTGCCTCATTGGTCCGCGGGCTGAAATTGCTGAACACCGTCAGCAGCACCACGGCGATAACCACCCACAGGAGGATGTTCTTGGTCAGGTCGTTCAACTTTCGAACCTCGGTCTAACTACTGAAACGAAAAGGGATTTCGTACGGGTTTGACTGGCGGATTCTGGAGGCGTTCCAGACCCTACACCATCCGCGAGCGTCTCGCCAGCAAGTACACCTCGGCGCTGCGTGCGCGCGAAGCTTCGGGCTTGCGCATTTTCACGGTCATAAAGCGTCGTCGGGCGTCCTGCACGTACTCCTGGAACCCGCTGCCCTGGAACAGCTTGACGAGAAAGTCTCCACCCGGCTTGAGGACCCCGGCCGAAAATTCGAGCGCCAACTCGGCGAGATGCATGGCACGGGGCTGGTCTACGGAATCGATGCCGCTGAGGTTGGGGGCCATATCCGACATTACAAGATCGACTTTGCGGTCCTTGAGCAGGGCCAGCAGCCGGTCGAGGCACTCCTGCTCGCGAAAGTCGCCAAGGATGAACGTCACGCCCGGGACCTCGGGCATGGGCAACACGTCGAGCGCGAATACCTCGCCGCGCCCCTGCAGCGCTCGCGCCGCGAACTGGCTCCAGCCGCCGGGCGCCGCCCCCAGGTCGACAATCAGCATGCCGGGCTTGATCAGGCGCTCGGCGCGCTGAATCTGCTCGAGCTTGAACACCGCCCGCGAGCGCCAGCCCTCCTGACGAGCGCGCTTCACATACGGGTCGCTTGCGTGTTCCTGCAGCCAGCGGCTGCTGCTCTTGGTGCGCTTGGGCATGACTAAGGCGAGCTTATACTTCGCGGCCGATGCTGACCGAAGCACAGAAGAAGCACCTGCGGCGGCTGGCGCACCCGCTCCAGCCAATCGTCACGCTCGGCAACGCCGGGCTCACCGACGCTGTGGTGAAGGAGCTCGAGCGGGCGCTCGAGGACCACGAGCTCGTGAAAGTCCGTGCGCGCGCCCCTGATCGCGAACAACGCGACGCGTGGCTCGCCGAGCTCGCGCGCCGTACGCGGGGCATCCTGGTGCAGCGAATCGGCAATGTGGCCGTCATTTATCGCGCCGACCCGGCGCTGCCGCGCATCGTCCTGCCCGACTAGACGAACCCGCCGGACTAGACGAAGCGGATCGCAATGACTTCGTAGTTGCGGCGGCCGGCCGGGACGTCCACTTCGATGAGATCGCCCTGGCTCTTGCCGACGAGCGCTCGCGCAATGGGCGAGCCGACCGAGAGCAGACCGCGGCGGATATCCGCCTCATCCTCGCCGACGATCTGGTAGGTGATGTGCGAGCCGTCGTCCTGGTCCTCGAGATCGACCGTGGCGCCGAACACCACGCGATTGGAAGGCTGCAGTCGCGCCACGTCGATCACTTCGGCGTTCGCGAGGCGCTTTTCGATTTCGCTGATGCGTCCCTCGATGAAGCTCTGCTGTTCGCGGGCTGCGTGGTACTCGGCGTTCTCGCTCAGGTCACCATGCGAGCGCGCTTCCGCGATCGCCTTGATGATGCTGGGGCGGTCCTCGCTCTTCAGGCGCTTGAGCTCGGTGCGCAACCGCTCAGCGCCGGCGAGTGTGACCGGACTGCGCTTCACGCCGCGAGCTCCTTGTGCAGGTCCTGCAGGCGGTGCACTTCGACTTCGTTCAGATGGTCGAGGGCATCGCAGGTGGCGCGCGCCGCGGCCACGGTCGTGTAGTAGGTCACGCGCTTGTGGACTGCCTCGCGCCGGATCGAGTGCGACTCGCGAATGGCCTGCTTGCCTTCGGTGGTGTTCACGATCAGGTCGATCTCGTCGTTCTTGATCATGTCGACGATGTGCGGCCGGCCCTCGCGCACCTTGTTGGCCCGCCGGCAGGCTACAGCCGCTTCGGTCAGCGCCTTGGCGGTGCCATCCGTCGCGACGATCTCGAAGCCGCGGGCGATCAGCATCCTGGCGAGCTCGATGGCGCCCGGCTTGTCGCGATCGCGCACGCTCAGCAGGCACACACCTCGTGTCGGCAGCGTCACGCCCGAGGCCGACTGGGCCTTCGCATAAGCTTCGCCGAACGTGCGTCCCGTGCCCATCACTTCGCCGGTCGATTTCATCTCCGGGCCGAGGATCGGGTCGGCCTCCGGGAACTTCACGAAGGGGAAGACAGCTTCCTTTACCGAGAAGTAGGTCGGGATGCGCTCCTGCGTGAAACCGAGCTCCGCCAGCTTGCGGCCCGTCATGACCCGCGCCGCGACCTTGGCGAGCGGTACCCCGGTGGCCTTGCCTACGAACGGCACGGTGCGCGATGCGCGAGGGTTGACTTCAAGCACGTACACGATCCCGTTCTGGATCGCGAACTGCACGTTCATGAGCCCGATCACGTTGAGCGCCTTGGCGAGACGGCGCGTCTGGTCACGCAGCTCCTGCTGGAGTTGGTCGCTCAGCCCGTTGGGTGGGAGCGAGCAAGCCGAGTCGCCCGAATGCACGCCAGCCTGCTCGACGTGTTCCATGATGCCGCCGATCAGCACGCTCTCGCCGTCGCTCACGGCATCGACGTCCACCTCGACCGCGAGATCGAGGAAGCGATCGAGGAGCACCGGGCTGTCGTTGGACACCTTGACCGCATCGGTCATGTAGGCGCGCAGGTCCTCTTCCGTGAACACGACTTCCATCGCTCGGCCACCGAGGACATACGATGGGCGCACCACCAGTGGGAAGCCCACCTCGCGCGCGAGCTGCACCGCGTGCTCCTCGGTGCGCGCGGTGGCGTTCGCAGGCTGCTTGAGGCCCAGGTTCTTGACGAGCTGCTGGAAGCGCTCGCGATCCTCGGCGATGTCGATCGAATCGGGCGTGGTGCCGATGATCGGCGCGCCTGCGGCAGCGAGTGCCCGCGACAGCTTCAACGGTGTTTGCCCGCCGAACTGCACGATCACGCCCTCGGGCTTCTCAAGCGCGATGATTTCCATGACGTCTTCGAAGGTCAGCGGCTCGAAGTACAGGCGATCGGAGGTGTCGTAGTCCGTTGAGACCGTCTCGGGATTGCAGTTGACCATGATGGTCTCGAAGCCGTCTTCGCGCAGCGCGAGCGCGGCGTGCACGCAGCAGTAGTCGAACTCGATGCCCTGGCCGATGCGGTTCGGGCCGCCACCGAGGATCATGATCTTGCGCCGCGTGGTCGGCGCTGCCTCACACTCCTCTTCATACGTCGAGTACATGTAGGCGGTCGTGGTCCCGAATTCCGCCGCGCAGGTGTCGACGCGCTTGAAAACGGGGCGCACACCGAACTTGTGACGGCGCTTGCCGATCACCGACTCGTCGTCGATGCCAAGCAGCCTCGAGAGGCGCTGGTCCGAAAATCCCTTGCGCTTGAGCGCGCGGATGCGCGCGGCATCGAGCGCCTCGAGACCGCCCGCGCGCACTTTGCCTTCTTCCTCGACGAGATCCTGGACGTTCGCCAGGAACCACGGATCGATGTGGGTGAGCGTGGCGATCCGCTCGGCCGGCCAGCCGGCGCGGAACGCATCCGCGACGTACAGCAATCGATTGGCGCCGGGTGAGCCGAGCTCATAGGCGAGCGCGTTCGAAGTCTCGTCGGTCAACGGCAGAGCCATCTGCTCGTCGAGGCCGTCGCAACCCGTCTCGAGACTGCGCAGCGCCTTGTGCAGCGATTCCTGGAAAGTGCGCCCGATCGCCATCACCTCGCCGACCGATTTCATCTGCGTGGTGAGCCGCGTATTGGCCGCCGGGAACTTCTCGAACGTGAAACGCGGGATCTTGGTGACGACGTAATCGATCGTCGGCTCGAACGAGGCCGGGGTCGCGCCGCCGGTGATCTCGTTCTTGAGCTCATCGAGCGTGTAGCCCACCGCGAGCTTGGCCGCGACCTTGGCGATCGGGAAGCCGGTCGCCTTGGACGCGAGCGCTGAGGAACGCGACACGCGCGGGTTCATTTCGATCGTCACCATGCGGCCATTGACGGGGTTGACGGCGAACTGGATGTTCGATCCACCGGTTTCGACCCCCACGCGACGAATAATCCGCCGCGCCGCATCCCGCATCCGCTGATATTCCTTGTCA
>DATIEU010000089.1:0-3422 GCA_035455565.1 Steroidobacteraceae bacterium
ACAGGTATTCGACTGGGGACGAGCCAGTCTTCGAACAGGTTTGCGCCACGACTACGATGGGTTCAGCGATGAGAATCTGTTGTCGCCGCGTGTCGCGTTCAACTATCAGTTTTCGCCGTCGTTTCGCTTTTCGGCGACGACCGGCGTGTTCTACGAACACCCAAGAAATCTCGCCCGTGCTCTCGATCCGGCCAACTTCGGCCTGAAGAACGAGAAGCTCACTCACGTCGGCGCGGGACTGGATTTTCGAATCGGCGAGAATCTGAATCTGCTGGTGGACGCATACTCCCAGCGCATCGACCAACGCCTCGTGGAAGGCAGCCGGGTATCCGGCGAGATCAGCAACGATGGCAAAGGCAACAACCGCGGCGTCGACCTCGTGTTTACGCGCGCATTTGCCAACGGTTTTGCTGCCGATTTCGTCTATTCCTGGAATCAGTATCGCGTCGATGACAATGACGGTCGGGGCGAGTACGACTGGGATTTCAATCGCGTCCATTTCGCCGCTGTCGGCGGCCGCTGGGAGCTCAACGAGCGCTGGCAAATCGCGGCACGCTGGAGATACGGGTCGGGACAACCCGGAGAGCGGTTCATCACGCATGCGGATGTCCTGGCTCCCGACCTGCCCGTGCGGTTCTCGAAGGAGATCACCGAAACGAACGTCGGTCGCGGTGAGGCATTCAACGCGCTGGATTTTCGGGTCGACTACCGGCGCCCGCTGGGCCGACTGGAGTTAGTTCTGTTCCTGGACGTTCTAAACTTGAATGGCGGACCGGCCGGTTTGCCCGACGAGTTCGACATACTGACCGGGGAGTCGATCAAGGAAGACGAGGAAACCTTGCCGCTGTTCGGACTCACCTTCGAGTACTCCTGGTAGCTTGTTGGGCGCTCCGTATGAATCGCAACGCCGTAGTCAGTAACGGAACAGTTTTCGGAGCCTGGGCGCTCGGGCGCTCTATCGCGGTCGTCGGTGTTCTCCTCGTCATTACCTTCGTGGTGATCGAGCCAGAGGCCAGCTGGGGTTTGGGCGTAGCGGCAAGAACGGTCTTCTGGGTGATTCACGTAGGACTCGGACTTGTAGCCCTCTACGTCGCAAGCTGGCTCGTTCTGCCGCACATGATGAATTCCTTGCCGGCGTGGCTCGTATTGCTAGTCGCTGGGACCGGTGGTGCGTTACTCGTCGCACCGGTGAGCTACCTGGTGGAACAGGCGCTGCCGGTAACGCTCCGCGCTCTCAAAGACGAGGACGAGTGGCTGTATGTCTTCGCCAGCCGCGGTTGGTGGCAAGCCATTGCGGCCGAGTTCCTCCAGCTTGCGCCGGCAACATTGGGCTTCTGGATGATCATCAACCTGCCGTTTTTCGCGCATCGCCGATCGTTCGGCGATGCGCGAGATCCCAAAGCCGCCGGCGCGGCCGAGCCGGTCGATCTCGACAAGACGGAAGCGGGTCGCTACGCCGAATCCGCCCGGGCGGAGTTCATCAGCCGGTTGCCCGAATCGCTGGGGACGAACGTCATTGCGATTTCTTCCGACCTTCACTATTTACACGTCTACACGGACCTCGGGCGCTGCATGATTCTCGGTTCTCTGCAGCAGGCCGCGGATTCCATGGGGGAAGCCGGCTTGCGCGTCCATCGAGCCCACTGGGTGGCGCGACGCGCCATCGTGAAAATCGTCAAGAATGGCCATCAATGGTACTGCCTGCTATCCAACGACCTGAAGATACCGATTAGCCGCCGCAACAAATCCACGGTCGCGGGCTGGTTCGGCCATACGACCCGAATCGTCCCAGTCAGGAAAAGCAGTACGGGCGCGAGTTGAGCATCCCGCGGCAGGCGATCCCTTCAGGTGGACATGCGCCCAGCGGCTTTTCTCGGCTATGAACCTCGAAACGGCCCGTTGGTTTGCCAACGTCGATGGGTCTCGTGACCCCTTCCGCCTGCGGTTCGAACTCGCCCGTTAATCGCGTCCCGCAACAGAGCGTGCAGCCGCTTCCAACAACTTGAAAGCCGAGCTAGCGCCGGGCGCGTATGCTCAACAGTCCGCGTGACTGCTCCTGGGCACCAGATTCACGACCCGCGCCGTTGCTCTCAGCAGCTCGGCCCGAGGTCAGCGCGCGCCAATTTCCTTTAGGCGCTGGATACGGCTAGCGAGGGCTTCGTACTTCGTCGCGGTGGACGTGAATGTCTCTATCGAGCTTGGCGTCGTCTCACGCTTGGCGTCACTGCGCGCGCGTTGCGCCTTCTCCCGGCACGCCCATTCGATGAGCTGCAGATCTTCGAACGTGAAGTGGCAGGGGACGAGCTTCGGTTTCGCGGATGAGGTCGGCATTTGTCCAGTATGCCAAGTCTTGGCCAATCCAACCTAGCACTGAATAGAAAGGGCCGCCCGAAAGGCGGCCCCGAAACTGGCGAAGATCGCGGCTGGTTCATGCGATCAGCGCTTCGATTCGCGCGGGGTTCGCTCTGAACAGCTCGGTAACGTCGGGAACCGTCAGGCCCGAGCGGAGCAGGACGCGGACCGTGCGCGGATGCTCAACGATCCGACTCGAGTAAAAACGACGACAGCGTCGCCGCAAACTCCTGCGGGATCGCGTCCATCGCATTGTGTTCCTGTCCCTCGAAGATCCGTAGCACGGAGTCGGCCAACGTCTCGCTCAGGGTGTCGATCGATCGCTTGAGATCGGGTGAAGCGGTCTTACTGCCCAGCATCAACAGGGTCGGCACACTCAACGTGCGTGCGCGGCCGCGATCGAATCGGTGCTGCGACAGCGCACGGTCCTGACGCATCGACAATTCAACTGTCGCCAAGAGACCTGTCCAGGATGGCCGCGACTTCATAGCGCGGAGCTCGTCCTCGGAGATCATGACGATGTCACGCATGAACAACATCAGCGCGCCTTCACGATCGCCGCTGCGTATCAATTCGTCCATTCGCGCCAACGTCGCGGAGTGGTCGTTGAGGAGGACCGGTGGCTCATACAGCGCGAGCTTCTCGATCTTCGCCGTATGAAACGCCGCTTCGAACGCGCACACGGCACCGAAGGAGTGGCCCAGAACGAACACGGGGCCCTGCTGCGCCTCGACGACAGCGACAACGTCTTCGATTTCCTTGAGGAGACTGTAGGAAGGCGCATCGCCGCTCGCGCCGTGCGCCCGCCGATCCATCGCGCAGACGCGAAAATGTGGCGCGAGCAAAGGAAATAGTGGCGTCCATCGGGTGCGGTCGCCGGTGCCGCCGTGGACAATGACGAGCGACGGGCCCGCTCCGGCGCACTCGAACGCGATCGGCGTTCCATCCGCCGAGGGAACCGTCGCTATCGACGTCTGCGCCGTGGCCGTCGAAGCGACCGCAAAGACGCACAGTACGACCAGCACCGTCGCGCGCATGACCCTCCCATCCGATGAACGCTCGTACAGTAG
>DATIEU010000090.1:0-2844 GCA_035455565.1 Steroidobacteraceae bacterium
AATCTGCTCCGGTCCATTCGTAGCGCACGTCTGGCTCCTTCTCCTCGTTGCCGGTGCCGTCCGAGAGCGCGACCGCGGCGAACCCCCGGGCCTCATAGAACGCCCGCGCCCGCGCATTGCGTTGGAAGGCGTACAGCTGAAGCCGTCCCGGGTTGAGCTCTTTCGCCTTGCTCAACAGGACACTGCCGACGTCGCAGCTCTGCCGTCGCGGCGCGACGTAGAGGTGCTCCACTTCCGTGCCCTTCAAGGCCATGTAGGCAGCGACCTCGCCCGCGATCTCAGCCACCCACACGGCGTTCGGCAAAATGCTGGCGGCCACCCACGCGCGGACCTCGTCCTCGGTGTGCAGCTCAGGCAGATACGGCATGGCCTGCCGGCGCGCCGCCAGATGAAGCGTGGCGATCGCGGCCGCGTCGGATGCGCGCGCCCGACGCAGCAACACCTCGCCTGCGCCCAGGCCGTCCGGACGAGGAGGATCGCAACGGGCGCCCGGCCGCATGGCACCCGCCGCCCGCGCGTCTTACTGCTCGTAGGTCGGGGTGTCGTCGTAGCTCTCGAGCTTGCAGGCCTCGACCGAGGCCTGGTCCATGATCGTGTCGGGGTCCTCCATCGCGACGACCTTGAACAGATCGTCGTTGTCCGCCTCCCAGGCCGCCTTGTCGTTGGCGCTCGCGAGATAGATCGTCTGCTGGACCTGATGGGTCTCGGGGTGGATCCAGGCGTCGTGGTGCTGCATCCGCTCCGCGGCCGGCATCTTCAGACCTTCGAGCGCCTTGATCACCGCGATGTTGTTGGTCGAGTCGGCGCGCTCGACCGCACGCAGCAGCTCGCGCATCGCCATGTAGCCGTTGTAGAAGACGTTGCCCGGGGAGCGCATCGCGGTGTCGGGATAGGTCTCGCGATACTTCGCGACGAACTCCGGCACGCCCGGCAGGTCGAGCTTGTAGTACCAGGTCGTGCCGAAGATCCCGAACAGGTTGTCGAGCGGCAGGCCGTAGACGTCTGGCCAGTCCTGCTGGTTGTTGAGCCAGGCGGGCTTCTCGCCCATGCCGAGCTCGGCGACCTGCTGGCGCATCGCCTTCTGATCGTCGCCGCCGACCGCTGCCGCCACCACGTTCGGCTGCGACTGCTGCACCGTCAGCAGATAGGAGGTGAAGTCGCGCGTGCCCTGCGGCACCATCAGCTCGTCCATGATCGTGCCGCCGAACGCATCGACCAGCTTGCGCGTCGCGGCCGAGGTGTTGTGCCCCCACACGTAGTCGTTGGTCAGCAAGAGCCACTTGTCGCCGTAGGTCTCCATGGCGCTCTTGACCGCGGCCTGGGCGAAGTTGGTGCCGTTGCCGTCCCATACGAACTTGGTGCGATGGCAGTTCTCGCCGGACTCGGTGGGCGATGAGGAATTCGTGTTCAGGTAGACGACGCCGTACTTCTGCGCCACCTGGCTCACCGCATTGGCGACGCCCGAGCTGAGCGCGCCGGCGAGGAACGCGACCTCGTCGCGGGTGATCATGCGCTCGGCGACGCGCGAGCCGGTCGCCGGGTTGGTCTCGGTGTCGATATGCACGGTCTCGACCCGACGCCCGAGCACCCCGCCCGCGTCGTTGAACTCCTGGATCGCCATCAGCATGCCGCGCCGGTCCGAGGCGCCGGAGTTGGCGTACTGGCCGCTGGCGTCCGACGTCAGGCCGATCAGGATCGGCTTGTCGGTGGCCTGGGCGTAGACCCGCTTGTGCTTCCAGGGCCCGTAAAACGTCGTGACGGCGCCAGCACCTGCGAGCGCCGTGGTCTTCAGCAGCGTCCGGCGTGACAGCTTGCCTGCGATCATCGTCCGTCTCCCCTTGATTTCGCTTGCCCGGCACGCGGCCAGCTCGTGGGCTCCGGGCCAACCACTTGCGTCATTTGAACGTATGTTCTATGTGAACGAATATTCGTTCGATGTGTCAAGCGTGAATCATCGTTCTCGGGCGCGTCGCGTTGCGCTCAGGGAGTGTACGCCCAGCGATGCCATCTTCACCACCGGCTTCGTTCGACAGCCTGCGCGCAGCGCTCCACGATCGCTACGAGCGGTTGTCGCCGCATCTCCAGCGAATCGCGCGCTTTGCGCTCGACGACCCCAACCGCTTCGCGCTCGGCACCGTCGCGAACATCGCGCTCGCGACTGATGTGCAGCCCTCGAGCATCGTCCGCCTCGCCCAGGCCTTCGGTTATCGCGGCTTCAGCGACATGCAGCGGGTCTTCAAGGTCCGCCTGATCGAGGGCGCGCCGGACTACCGCGAGCGCATCCTCGAGCAGCGGAGCGCTGCCGCGCCGATGCAGGGCGACGACCCGCTGGCGCTTTTGCACGAGTTCGCCGATGCCAACGCCCAGACGCTCGCGGAACTCAAGAACGCGGTCACGCGGGCGAGCCTCTGCGGCGCGCTGGACTTGATCCGCAACGCCCGCGACATCTACGTGATCGGGCTGCGGCGCGCCTTCCCGCTGGCGGCCTATGTCTTCTATGGGCTGGTGCGCTCGGAGTTCCGCTGCCACCTGCTCGACGTGGTCGGCGGCATGGTGCCCCAGCAGGTCGCGACCATGACCACCCACGACCTGCTGGTCGCCGTGAGCTTCGCCGAATATGCGCCGCTCACCGTCGACGTGGTGCAGGACGCGCATATCCGCGGGATCCCCGCGCTCGCCATCACCGACACCGAGGTCAGTCCGCTCGCCCGCCAGGCGACGCTCGCCTTCATCATGCGCGATCCGGCGGTCCATCCGCTGCGTTCCCTCGCGGCGCCGATGTGCCTCGCGCAAAGCCTGGTCGCCGCCTTGCAGAGCCGCCCGCGATCAGGGCAGGGCCGCAAC
>DATIEU010000091.1:0-8409 GCA_035455565.1 Steroidobacteraceae bacterium
TGTGCACCAGCCAGAACAGGACGATGCCGGCGATCGGCACCGCGAACAGGATGAACAACGCGAGCCAGTCCGCCGCGGTATCGAGCGCATCGCCGGACAGGAACGCCGCGTGAGCGTTCGAGGCAGCCAGCAGGCCACCGACCAGCGCGGCGCGCCCGGCGACAGAACAGCGTCGAGAAATCATGTTTGCTTGGGAGGGGCTGCGGGAATTTTCCCCCGCACGAGGTGCCCTGGGTTGATCCAGGTCAGATTCTACTTCCTGTCCGCGATTTCGGGGCGGGGAGCGAATTCTTCGGTCCGGTCCACCCAGCCACTGCCAAGGGCGTTGTAGAGGTTGACGAGCGCGGCGCAAGCCCATTGGGGCATGAGCATTCCAGTAATGCGGGACATCGAGCTTCCAGTTGATGGTCAGTTGGAGGGGGTGGATATTATGCCGCCATTACACGCCATTCGCCTGCGCCCGCGGACCTGCAGCGACACCGTGGTCTGATCCCGCTACGAGCGTTTCTCCATAGGCTCCGGCCGCGCAATGCCGAAGCCCTGCACGTAGTCGATTCCCACATCGCGCAACTTGGCGAGCATTTCGTCGGTTTCGACGAACTCGGCGATCGTTCGCAGTCCGATCTTCCCGCACACAATGCCGATGGCGCGTGTCTTGGCGAAAGCGGCGGGATCGCGGAGGATGTTCTGAATGATAACCCCGTCGATCTTGAGGAAGTCGACCGCCAGCCCCTTCAGGTGAGTGAATGACGCCTTCACGCTTCCGAAGGCGTCCACGGTAAAACGGCAACCGAGGGGTCTCAGCACGTTGATGAAGCGCTGGACATGCGCGTGCTGGCTGATGATCTCCGGCTCGCTGATCTCAAAGCACAGCGAACGGGCGTTGAAATCGTGCTGCCGCAGCTCGTGGCTGACATACCGTGCAAAATCGAGGCTGCAAACCGCGGATTCCGACAGGTTGACGCAGTACAGAGGGGGCCGCCAGCCGGAATTGGCGCGCTTCTGCTCCGTGCACCACGCGATGAGGCTTCGTACCACCCACCGGTCGATCTCCTCCATCATGTTGTAGCGTTCGGCAACCGGGATGAATCCTCCCGGCGGCAGGAAATTGTCCTCCTCCTCTCGCAGGCGCAACAGGATCTCGTAGCAGAGCGGATCGGGAAGCTCGCGCTTGAGCGGAAGGATTTTCTGTGCGAACAGCAGGAACTGATTTCCCTTGAGCGCGTTCTCGAGCTTCGCCCGGGGCTCATCCCAGCCCATCAACTGGTCGGCGATCGAGCGCATGTATATCGTCTGGCCGCCTTCCCCCGCAACAACCGCTCCCACCGCGTCAGTCGCCGAGTCCGTGGGCTCAAGGGCAGAAGCCCTCCTCGCCTGCGGGTGCGGTGTGGTGACCGTAAGGAGGAGGTAGAAGCCGCGGGGCATCGGTTCCTCCGGCGGGTAGGGAATATGGCGCGCTGCGTAGGCTTCAGCCAGTGCGGTGCCCTCCCATGCGAATTCGTATGCTGCCGGCCTGCCCTTGAGGGTCTCGATGATGTGCGGCGCGACATGAGAATACGCACTGCCCAGCACCTCGTGCAGCGGCCGGCCGCTGATCTGCTCCGCGCTCAGACCGGTCCTGTGCTCGACCGCGCGATTGTGATACCGGCAGCACTCCTCGCGATCGACAAATAGAATCATGCTCGGCAACGCGTCGGCCAGCAGGCGTATTCTCGCTTCCGCAATACGCGCAGCGTCCGTGGCGCTGCGGCTGCGCGCGGTTTCCTGGCCGAGCTGGGCGCGGATTCGGTCCAATTGCTTGGTACGCCGTGTAGCAAGCCATTGCGCCTTTGACGCCTGAGTTACTACGGCAACCATGGCGGCCAAAAGCACTCCTCCGAGGAAGGCGGTCCATTGCGGGTCGAACTGCGTCCAGTAGATCGCTGCCGTCAATCCCGCGCTCAGCACGCCGGTGGAGACGATAGTGATCGTGACGCCCACCCACCGCAGACGCAGAAAATTGGCAGGAAGCTTCATGTGTGGGCTGCTGTCACCTGCGTACAGGTTGTGCTACAGTGCACGTCCGATCGTAATCGTGGCCCGCCCAGGGGAGAGCCATGAACCCGGATGAGTGGTACGAACTGAGGGTCCTCGGGAGCGCCGGCACGAGCGCGGTCCTCGCCGCGAGAGCGACCGACGGCATCGCAGTGGGCGAAAATGGCCGGCTTTGTGCCTTATCATCCGGTGGCGCAAGGCGGTTCGAATCCAAACAGCAGGCGCTGGATTACCTCGAGAAGATCAAGGTGTCCGGCGATTATCAGTTCGAGGCCGTTCGTTGCGACGCCCAGTCCGTTGTCTGACTCGCGGCCGCCATCACGCGATCAGCGGCTCGATCTCCTCAGGCGGCACCGGCCGGCCAAACAGGTAGCCCTGGGCCTCGTCGCAACGCAGCAGCCGCAGCAGATTGGCCTGCTCTTCGGTCTCGACACCTTCGGCGACGACCTTCAGGTTGAGCGCCCGCGCCAGCGAAATTACGGTCGAGACGATCGCCAACCGCTCGGGCCCTTTCGCCATCTGCTGGACGAACGAGCGGTCTATCTTGAGCGAATCGATGGGTAGCCGAGCGAGATAGCTCAGAGAGGAATAGCCGGTTCCAAAATCGTCAAGCGCGACCTTGAATCCCGCCGACTGCAATGTCTTGAGCTTGTCGATGCTGCCCGAGATGTCCTCCATGAGCATGCTCTCGGTGATCTCCAGGTCAACCCGCTCCGCGGCCCGATCCACGGACGCGAGCGCATCCCTGACGTGGTCGACGAAATCCTTGCGCCGCAATTGCGCCGGGGACACGTTGACCGCAATGCGCGGCGGCACGCGGCCCATGCCGCACCACGCGGCATGTTGCAACGCCGCGCGCCTCAGCGCCCAGCGCCCGACGTCAAGGATCATCCCGGTCTCCTCCAGGACCGGGATGAACTCCCCGGGTGAGACCATGCCGCGCTCGGGGTGCTTCCACCGGATGAGCGCTTCCATTCCGACGATCTTGCCGCTGGCGAGATCGATGCGCGGCTGGTAGTGCAGCACATATTGCTCGTGCGCAATGGCGTTGCGCAGGTCGTTCTCGAGCTTCAGCTGGTCCGCGACCCGCGCGTTCATTTGAGGGGCATAGAACAGATACGCGTCGCCTGCATTCTTCGCCTTGGCGAGCGCCGCCTCGGCATTGCGGAACAGCGTCACCGCGTCGTCCCCGTCGCCGGGGAACAGGGCGATACCGGTCTGCGCCGCCAGGCGAATCTCCGCACCGTCTATCACGAACGGTTGACGCAGTGCGTTCAGGATCTGCTGTTCGAGGACGTGCGCGACGTTGGCCTCGTGGTTCACACCAAGCAGTATGGCGGCAAAGGTGTCGGCTTCGAGGCGGGCCAGATAGTCCCGGTCGCCCAGCGCACCTTCCAGCCGCTGCGACACGAGTTTCAGGAGGGCATCTCCCGCCTGGCGGCCGTAGGTATCATTGATGATGCCAAACCGCTGCAAATCCAGGATCAGTAGCGCCGCCATATATCCCGACGCACGCTGGGACTGAAGCGCCTGATCGACGCGGTCGTGGAAGAGCTTTCGATTGGGCAAGCCCGTGAGCGGATCGTAATAGGACAGGTAATCGAGCTTTTCCTGCTTCTCTATGGTCTGAAGCGCGAACCCGATGTCGCCCGCCAGCTCGACCAGCAGCCTCATCTCTTCGTCATCGAAGAAGCCCGCTTCCGACGCGTAGAGCGCGAACACGCCCAGTGCCCGCTCCTCCACCATCAGGGGCAGCATTACGTTCGCGCGATAGCCGCGTTCCAGCGCGGCCGCCCGCCACGGCCGCATCCGGCCGTCGGTCGCGATGTCGTTGCAGATGACCGGCGCGCCGCGCCCGATAGCCTCCACCGCGAGGGCCAGATTGCTGGTGATATTCGGATCGATCGAGAGATTTAGTCGCTCCAGGTAGCCCTGGTCCCGTCCCGACTTGGCGACAGGTTTCACGGTTTTCGTGGGCTCGTCGAGCAGACCGATCCACGACATCGCAAACTTTCCGCGTTCGAGCGCGATGCGACAGGCCTCGTCGAACAACTGCTGCCGTTCGTGGATGCGCACGATTGCGGCGTTCATTTCGCCCAGCACTTCCCGAATGCGCGAAAGCCGCTCGATCTTTTCCTGGCGCGCTATGGATTCGAGGGCGAACGACACGTTGGACGCGACGTCTCCCAGAAGCGCGATCTCGTCTTCGACGAAAAATCCGCGCCCGGTGGCGAATAGCACGATCACGGCCACCAATTTGCCATCCACCTCGAGCGGCACGCACACGGTGGACCCGCAGCCTCGCGCCAATGCCTCCTGCCGCAGCTTCCCGGACGACAGCTCGGTCACGATGTCGTTGCGGACCACGGGCTTGCGGGTCCTGATCGCTTCGCGGATGGTGCCCTGTGTCGCATTGATGTTCGCCCAGTCGACGCTGCGTGCGCTCTCGGCCGAGAAGCCGGTCCAGGCGACCGGCCGCACCTCCTGCTTATCCGAATCGATCGTGGCAATCCATACCAACTCGAACCGTCCCTCCTCCGACGCGAGGCGGCAGGTTTCCTTGAGCAGGCCCTCCCGATCGCGGATGCGAACGATGGCGGCGTTGGTACCGCCCAAGAACGCGCGCACGCGCGAGAGCTTCTCGATCCTCTCCTGGCCGGCGATGTGCTCGAGCGCGAATGACACGTCATTCGCGAGCTCGGTCAGCAGTTTCAATTCCTCGTCGTCGAAGAAACCGGGCTCCTGGGCAAACAGTGAGAGGCTACCCTCGGCCTCGTTCTCGACCAACAATGGCAACGCGATCATCGAGCGATACCCGCGCCGGATAGCTTCCTTTCTGCGCTCTCCCCCGCGGGTCTGCTCCCGGGTAATGTCGTTGCTGTATGCCGCGCGCTTCTCCCGGATTGCGCGACCGACAAAGCCCTGACCTAACGGAGAGTCCGGCCGCGCCGTGTTCCCACTCTTCGCGATAAACGATCCGGCCTCGATTCCGGCGCTGGCGACCGGGGTGATATCCAGGGTCCCGCGGTCCAGCAATCCGATCCAGGCGATTCCGAAGCCGCCGTCCTCGACTGCGATGCGACAAGCCTCGTCGAACAGCTTCTGCCGGTCCCGGATGTGCACGATCGCCGAGTTGATCCCGGACAGGACGGCGTGAACACGACTCAGGCGGGCGATCCTGTCTTCGTGCATCTTGCGTTGGGTGATTTCCGTCGCAACGCCGAGCACCATGTTCGCCCGCCCATCCGCGGAAACCAGCGGGCGCTTCACGACTTGAAACCAGCGCACCTTCCCGTTTGCGTCGATGATCGGCTCATCCGGAAGCAAAGCCTCGCGCAGGGTATCCATGATCTCGAGATCGGATTTCCGGATCTCCGCCAGCCGATCCGAGCGGGAGTTGATGTCGGCGTAGGTCCTGCTAAGGCAGTCTTCCACCGAGCGCCCGAAAAATGCCGCGTACGATTCGTTCACGAGCGTGAACCGCCCTTCGCGGTCCCGGGCGAAAATCAGGTTGCGGTCGAGATCGATGACCTGCCTCAGGAAGACGCGCTGATGCTGAACGTCCCGCTCCGCCTTGCGCCGCGCCAGTTGCAATTCCGCCTCCTGGAGCGCGCGTTCAACGGCAGGCGGCAGGCGCACGAGGTTGTTCTTCAGCACGTAGTCGGTAGCGCCGCTCTTCAGGGCGCGGATCGCGTACTCCTCGCCGATGGTGCCCGAGACGAAGATGAACGGCAGGTCCGGCACATGCTCGCGCGCGATCTCGAGCGCGAGCATGCCGTCAAAGTGCGGCATCGAGAAATCCGAGATGATGAGGTCGGGCTTGAAGTCGCGCAGCGCCTCGCGATAGGCGGGCTCAGTCTCCACGACGCGATGCACGACATGCAGGCCAGCACGCTTCAGCTCGCGAATTTCGAGCTCCGCATCGGTTGGAACGTCCTCGACCAGCAGCAGCCGCACTTCCCGCTTCACGTCGCGCATCTCCCGCCTAAGGCGTTTTGTTCACCAGCATCCAATAGAAGCCGGCCTTGGCAACGGTCTCGCTGAACTGCTCGAACTCCACCGGCTTGACGACATAGCTGTTCACCCCGAGCTCGTAGCTCCTGGCGATATCGCGGGCCTCCGCTGACGAGGTGACCATGACCACCGGGATGAGGCGCTTGCGTTCATCCGCCTTGATCCGCCGCAGGACCTCGATACCGTCGACCTTCGGCAGCTTGAGATCGAGCAGGATGAGCCTCGGGTTGTGGTCAGGGCGACCGGCGTAGTCGCCGGTGCGAAAGAGGAAGTCCAGCGCTTCCGCCCCGTCCTTGACCCAAGTGACGTTGTTGGCCAGCTTGCCCTTGCGCAATGCGCGCAGCGCCAGCTCTGCGTCGGCGGGGCTGTCTTCCACCAGCAATATGTCCACCTCCTCAAACATGGCCATCCTGGACTCCCTTGGGAATGGAAAAATAGAACGCCGCTCCCTCGCCGACCTTGCCCTCGGCCCATACCCGTCCGCCGTGCCGGCTCACCACGCGCTGAACGATTGCGAGCCCGACTCCGGTACCGGGAAACTCATCCGCATGGTGCAACCGCTGAAATACGCCGAAGAGCTTGTCATAGAAGCGCATGTCGAAACCGACGCCGTTATCCTTCACGCAGTACACGGTTTCAGCCCCGTGCTCACCGCCGCTCACCTCGATCGTCGGGCGCTCGCGCTTGCTGCTGAACTTGACCGCGTTCGCGATCAGGTTCGCCCACGCCTGCTTCAACAGCACCGCGTCGCCGTGCGCCGCCGGCAGGGCCTTCAGCTCCACCCTCGGCGAACCCCCGCCGGATGCCGCCAGATCCTTGACCACTTCCTCGACCAGGCGCGCCATGTCGGTGGGCGCGGCCGAGACCGGCTTGCGGCCGAGGCGGGAGAACGCGAGCAGGTCGTCGATCAACTGGCCCATCTTCTGGCTGCTGTCGCGCACAACCCCGAGCAGCCTGCGGCCTTCGTCGTCGACTTTGGCGCCGTAGTCCTCCGCGAGGATGCGGGCAAAACCGTCGATGGCGCGCAACGGCGAGCGCAAATCGTGGGACACCGAGTAGCTGAAGCTCTCCAGCTCCTTGTTCGCGGCCTCGAGCTGGGCGGTGCGCTCCGCGACCATGCGCTCCAGCTCGCTCCTCATCCGCCGGTCATCCTCGGCCCGCCGGCGCGCGACCGCGATGCGCGCTCCGAAGTACACCGCCGATACGCCCAGCAGGAGAATGAGTCCGTAGCCCGTGAGCAGCAGCCCCAGCTGCTCGTTCCTCACCTGAAGGCCCATCGAGGCGCGCGTCGGCTGTTGCGTGATCACGCCCCAGCCGTACCCGGGCACCGGCGCATAGGCGGAGATCTGGTCCTCCCCCTCCAGCTGGTCGAATCCGATGCTCACGCCCTGCTCTCCACGCAGCGAGCGGCGCACGATCGGCACGGCGGATAGGTCGACGAATTCTCCCCGGCTCGGCTTCCTGGTATGGAACGCGAGCCGGCCTTCCGAATCGACGACGTACGCGAATCCATGCGGCCCGATCTCGATCGCCTTCACCCACTCGAGCAGGCGCTCGGCGCGGATCTGGAGCACGAGTATGCCCGCGACGTTGCCGGTGGCGCCCCTGATCGGCGCCGCCACCGCGAACACCATGAGCTGCGGCACCGCGGTCCGCAGGTAGAGCGGCGAAACATAGGGCTGCCATTCCCGACGCACGCCCTGATACCACTCGCGCCCTGAGAAATTCCGCCCGCGCACGCCCGGAAGCTCCGGCACATCCGCCCTGAGCGTGCCGTCCACGTCGGCCAGGAACAGCCGCTCGACGAGCGAGAAATCGCGCGGCACTTCCCGCAGGATCTCAACGGCTTCGACCCACCTTCCCTCGCCGACCAGCTCGCGGAACCGGACGCGGGTGGCGAGGGAAACGGAAAGGTCGACGAGCCGCGCGAACTTTTCGGACAATGTGGCGGCCGCGAGCCCCGCGACGGACACCCGCCGCGACAGCGCGATTTCGGTCAGCTCGCGATCGATGCTGCGGAAGTGGAGAATTGCGATTGCGACCAGCGACCCGGTCGTCACTACCAGCAGGATCGCGTACCCCCAGCGCGATCGGGGGAGGCGCGCAATCCGGCCCCCCCGCCCAGGCTTCGTCACCTGGTCGCCGTCCCCCAGCTGCAGTTCACCCGACATCGTCGGGGTCCCTCCCTGCGCCCGCGCGAATGCCGCGGGCGCGGCGCATGAACGCTGTTCAGGCGGGGACGCGGCCTAGATAGAGTGCGCCGCGGGGGCCGGGAGGCGCGAGCTGCGTTGGACCATCAAAACTGGCGCGCCCGGTGCAGCGCCGTGATGCGGACCGCGCATCAAGTTATCGCTGGCGCCG
>DATIEU010000092.1:0-2865 GCA_035455565.1 Steroidobacteraceae bacterium
GGTTGATCACGAACAGCATCGCGAAGGACATTACCAGCATGATGAAGCCGAGGAGCGCCGCGCCCTGGTAGTTGTACTGCTCGAGCTGGATGATGATGAGAAGCGGCGTGATCTCGGTTTTGAGCGGGAGATTGCCCGCAATGAAGATGACCGAGCCGTATTCGCCGACGCCGCGCGCGAATGCGAGTGCAAAACCGGTCGCGAGCGATGGCAGGATCGTCGGCAGCACCACCCGCCTGAAGCCATAGAAGGGCGAAGCGCCCAGGGACTCGGCCGCGTCTTCGATCTCAGCGTCGATCGCGAGCAACGCGGGCTGCACCGTGCGCACCACGAACGGCAGCCCGATGAGCGTGAGCGCGACGGTGACGCCGATCCAGGTGTAAGCGACTTGTATACCCAGCGGCTCGAGCCAGCGGCCGAGCCAGCCGTTCGGCGCGAACAGGGTGACGAGCGCAATGCCGGACACTGCCGTCGGCATGGCGAATGGCAGGTCGACCAGCGCGTCCAGGAGTCGCCGGCCCGGAAATTCGTAACGCGTCAGGCTCCAGGCGAGCGCGAGACCCAGGAATGCGTTGATCAGCGCCGCAAGCAGGGATGAACCGAAGGACAGCCGGAGCGACGCCAGCACGCGCGGGTCCGTCGCCATGTGCAGCATCTGGTCAAACGGCACGCCGAGCGCGCGCACCACCAGCGCGCCCATCGGAATGAGCACGATGAACGACAGGTACGTCAGCGTGAAGCCGAATGTCAGCCCGAATCCAGGCAGGATCGACGGCTCCCGGAAGCGCCATCCGTTCAGCGCGACAGTGGCGTTGGCCGCCATCAGCTGCGGTCCCCGGCCGGCGTGTAAATCTGGTCAAACAGGCCGCCGTCATCGAAGTGCTCGCGCTGTGCCCTGGCCCAGCCGCCGAAGACCTCATCGATCGTGAACAGGCTTACCTTGGGAAATTGCGCGGCGTATTTGGCCGCGACCTGTTCATCACGTGGCCGGTAGTAATGCTTGGCGGCGATTTCCTGCCCCGTGGGCGTGTACAGGTACTCGAGGTACGCCTTGGCGACTTCGCGCGTGCCTTTCTTGTCCACCACCGTGTCCACGATCGCCACGGGCGGCTCAGCCAGGATGCTCACGGAGGGTACGACCACGTCGACCTTGCCCGGGCCGAGTTCCCTGATGGAGAGCAGCGCCTCGTTTTCCCAGGCGAGGAACACATCGCCGATACCTCGCTGCAGGAAGGTGTTGGTGGCGGCGCGCGCGCCGCGATCGAGGATCGGAACGTGGCGATACAGCTGCGTTACGAATTCGCGCGCCTTGGCTTCGGCGGCTTTGACCTCTTGAGCATCCGGATTCGCGAGCTGGCTCAAGTCGCCGCCCAGCTGGCGCTTGAGCTCGAAGCCCCATGCCGCGAGGTAATTCCAACGCGCGCCGCCCGAGGTCTTCGGATTGGGCGTGATCACGGAAAGTCCGGGACGTACCAGGTCGGACCAGTCGCGAATATTCTTGGGATTGCCCTTGCGCACCAGGAAAACGATGGTCGAGGTGTAGGGAGCGCTGTTGTGCGGCAGGCGCGTCTGCCAGTCCGCGGCCAGGCGCTTGCCCTTGAGCTGGATGGCGTCGATGTCGTAGGCGAGCGCGAGCGTCACCACGTCCGCGTCCAGGCCGTCGATCACGGCGCGCGCCTGGCTGCCGGAACCACCGTGCGACTGGCGGATGCTGAGCGTCTGGCCGGTTTTCTTCTTCCACTCCGCGACGAAGTGCTCGTTCACGTCGCGATAGAGCTCACGAGTCGGATCGTACGACACGTTGAGGAGCTCGATCGAGCCCGTAGACGGCGCGCATGCGCCCATCAGGACGAAGGGCGCCGCGGTCAACGCGACGATCAACAGGCGGCGCGACAGGCGTACAGCAAGGAGCTCATTAGCCATCGGGGTTCCCTTGCATCAGACAGCGGTAGATACGGAGCCCGCGGTGCGCAGATTACGGCCGCGGGCGGGCGCGTAAGCGATCATCAGCGGGCAGCGGCTCGTCTCGGTAGTGAGCAGCCGCGCCCGTTCCGCGAGCTCGACCTGCAGCTGGTCGGGCGTGCCTTCTACCCCCATGATCAGGAGCGCAGGCTCCTCACCCGTCGCGAGTTGCTGCGTGAGCGTAGAGAGCTCGCCGATGTGGACTTCCGTGCGCACATCGAGGCCGTGTGAGGCGCGCAGTTCCGCGCGGGCATCGAGCAGCCGCCGGAATGCCGTGGCGCGCTCGGCCCGTGACGCGGCGCGTCCGTGAATGCTGAGCAGCGTCGCCTCGGCTGGCAGATGGCGCAACAAGCTCGCCACCACACCGAACGTGACGGCACGCGCTTCCTCGCTCGGGCAATGCACCAGCACGCGACGCGGGATCTGCGCACCCGCGGGCACGCACAGCATGCGCGTGGCGCCCAGGCTCGCGAGTCGCGTGAGGTCGGCGATCGCATTGCCGCCCGCCTCCACCACGATGACGCCCGGCTGGCGCACCGCGGTCGCGAGCTTGGCCGGTGGTGCAGACGTGTCCTCGATGCTGCCCGCGAGCACGCGCGCGTTCATGCTGCGCACGAGTTGCGTGAGCAGCGGCAGCGCGCGCAGCCGCTCGATCGCGCTCTCGGAGCGCGCGAGCACCAGGAAGCTCGCGATCGGCGTCGGCAAGGCGTGGATGCGGCGGATACCGAGAGCCACGGCTTGCCCGGCCTCGACTGGCTGTTCGGCACTTTGCGCGGCCGTGCGCGTAGCCTCCAAGAGCACGGTGCTTTCATCGGACGCTTCGGTGTCGGCGGTTGCGGGCCGTATGCTGGAGGAGCGCGGCACCTGCACCAGGATGCGTTCGTGCCCGCCTGCGAAGGTCTT
>DATIEU010000093.1:0-13489 GCA_035455565.1 Steroidobacteraceae bacterium
TCCGGTCGTCAGGGGGGAGTTCGAGGACTACGCGCTCATGCGCGAGTTCGCCCGTGCAGGTCACGGGTTCACACCGGTACCAGCAATCTTGCAGGAACAATTCCGACGCGAGTACGGTTTTTCCTCTGTCGGACGGGCGGCGGGCGTCGACGCCCAGTTTTTTGCAATCTCAGTGGAACGCAAGATCAAGCATCCCGCCGTCGCAGCGATTGTTGAGCACGCTCGCGAGATCTTCTCCGCTTAGCGTCGTGTACTGACGAAGGTGGAAATCGCCCCGCGGCGCCCTCGGGATGATTTATCACGCTGGGTTGACGATCTGACGGTATATCTGGCGGTATCCAGAGTCTCTTAAGCCGCTAAACTCCAAATAAACAAAGACGTACATTCTTCATTGCCATAGATAAACCCAAAGTAAAGCTGAACCCACTAATTTAGCGGCAGGCCGTCCGTGTCGACGTCGAGGATCTGGACCGAGCCGCTCACGACTTCGGTGACGTAGATTTTTTTCTCGCCTTTCGGGCCGAACGCCAGGTTGGTCGGCATCGCGCCGACGGTCGGCATGCGCCGCACCACCTGGCCGTCGCGGCCGAGCACGGTGATGTCGCCCTGGCCGAAAACCGCGACGTAGAGATGGCCGTTCGCGCCGAACTTCATGCCGTCGGGTCCCTTGAGCTCGGCCGGATCGTAGCGCTCGATGACGTTGCCGAAGAGCTGCCGCGGACCGGCGATGCGCCCGCGCTTCGCTGCGTAACGATAGATGTTGCCGGTGAGTGTCTCGGCGACATAGAGATGCCCATCGGGCCCGAACGCGATGCCGTTGGTGAACTGCAGGCCCTGGTCGAGGCGCTCGACCTCGCGGGTCTTCGGATCGATGCGAAACACGCGCCCGTCATAGTCGAGAGTGCGCCAGTTGGGGTTGAGCTGGCCCTTGGGCGCGAGCTCCTCGATCTCGATCCCCGAGTCGGTGAGGTACACGCTGCCGTCGGGATCGAAGGCGAGATCGTTGAGGAACAGGAACGGCTCGCCCTGGTAGCCATTCGCGATGATCTCGTACTTGCCGTCGAGGCTCATCTTGAGGAGCGCGCGCATCGCGGTTTCCGCGACCCAGATGTAGCCGTCGCGATCGCGCGCCAGGCCGTTCGGCCGCCCCGTCTTGGCAACCACGGTGCGCGTCTTGCCGTCCTTGCTGAAGCGGATCGTCCAGCCCTTGGCGGGATCCATTTCGACAAAGAGGAAGCCGCCGTCCGGCAACAGCACCGGTGCTTCGGGAAATCCCAACTGATCGGCGAATGTCTTGCTCACGCTGACCTGCGCTTATGCCCGTCGGGCACTCAACTGACGCGGAACTTCTCGAACGCCTGGCTGGTGAAATCGGTCGATGCGCCCGGCTCCATCGGCGTGAGGCACTTGCCGTGCTCCAGACGGATCTGGTGCTTGAACGGGCCCGCGGCCCAGAGCGGAATTACTTCGAGCAGCCAATGATTCGGGATCACCTTCACGAGATGCTGATGCACCTGCATCAGGTCGCCACAGTGCGGGCACACCCGCAGGTTGAAGGCGTTGGCCATCGCCGCGACTTCGAGCCAGGGCGTGATGCCGCCAATGCGACAGACGTCCACCTGGATCAGGTCGACCGCGCGACTCTCGATGTAATCGCGAAACGCATGCGTGGTGTAGACGTGCTCGCCCAGCGCGATGGGGATGCGTGTGCTCTCGCTGAGAATCCGGTGCGAGCGGATGTCGTCGGGGTGCAGCGGCTCCTCGAGCCACGACAGATCGAACTCCTCGAGGAGCGAGGCGGCATGAGTCGCCTGCATCAGGTCCCATTTCTGGTTGGCATCCACCATGAGGAGCGTCTTGTCACCGATCGCCTTGCGCACCGCTTCGACCCGGCGGCGATCCTCGCGCGCATCCGCGAGTCCCACTTTCATCTTGAGCGCCGCATACCCCTGTTCCAGCAGGCGCAGCGCCTCGTCCTTGAGCTGCTCGATCGAGTAGTTCAGCCAGCCGGCGTGCGTATTGTAGATCGGGATGTCGGCCTGGCGCGCGCCGCCGAGCAGTTGCCACAAGGGCAGTTCCGCGGCCTTGGCGTTGATGTCCCACAGTGCGATATCGATGGCCGACTGCGCCATCGTGGTCGCGCCGGCGCGTCCGATCCAGTGCGACTTGCCGAAATAGAGCTGCTGCCAGATTTCGCGGACGTTGTGCGGATCCTTGCCGATGAGATCGTCGATGAAGAGCGCATCGAGCGCTTCCTGGATCACGCTGCCACCGTGTCCCACGGTGACCGTGTAGCCTGTGCCCGAGATGCCCGCGTCCGTCCGGACGATGAGGCCCGCGAATTCGAGGTGCGTGACGAACTGCATGCTGTCCGCAATCGCCGGGCCGACCGGCGTCCTGAGGACGAAGCTTTCAGCCGCCGTGATTTTCATCTCAGCGTTTCACGGGCGGCGGCGTCATGGGGTAACCGCGACCGCGATAGTCGAAGTTGCCAATCTCGTGATTGCGTCGCTCCGTGGGCGACGGGGGACAGGAATAGTAGGCGCGGATTTCGCGGATCAGGCCGCGCTTCGAGAAGATGTACCACTCATCCCCGCGCAGGTGCACACCCTGCTTGGGCTTGAAGTGTGTCCATTCGAGCACGGCTTCGAGCCGCGGCGCGTCGACGAGGATGCGATCGATCGTCCAGATGGAGCCCAGGTTCGCGACCGCCGTCACCCAACCCTGCGCAATCGCCTGTGCGCCGACGAACGTGCCCTGCGGCGCGCCGGCGGGGAAATAGTGCACACCGTCGGGCTCGAAGCACGCCGCGATCTTGGCCGCATTCGCTTCGTTGCAGGCGTCGAAATACTCGCGGATCGTCGCCTCGAGTCCGGCAGCGGTGGTGTCGCGCATCGTGGTCTCCTGAAAGCGGGTTCGGCGCCCGGCAGTTTAGCGAGTTCGCTTGTTGGGAATCGCGGGCTCGCCGGCGAGCTCGAGGGTGACTTCGCCCAGGCCCGCGATGCGCCCCACGGCGCGACGATGGCCGCCGATCCGCACGGAGCGAGTGCAGGTGCCCGGCAGCACGATGTGCCCCGGCTCGAGGCTCACGCCGAATTCCGCGATGTGATTGGCGAGCCAGGCGATGCCGTTGGCCGGGTGGCCGAGGATCGCGCGCGTGTTGCCGGTCTCGACCACGACACCGTCGAGCTCGAGCTCGGTGTCGAGCGTATCGAGGGCGACACTCGTCGGTGCCACGCGCTTTGCTCCCAACACGACGCGCGCACTCGAGCCGTTGTCGGCGACCGTGTCCTGGAGGCGGATGCGCCAGTCGATGATGCGCGAATCGATGACCTCGAAGCAGACACAGACGTAGTCGGTCGCGGCGAGCACCTGGGCGATGCCGAGGTTGGGACCCTGGAGGCGCTTGCCGAGCACGAACGCGGGCTCGACTTCGATCTGCGGATCGATGAGCTCTGCGAGTTCGAGCGGTGTGCCGGACTCGTGCATCATGGTGTCGAGCAGGTGGCCGTAATCCGGCTCGTTCACACCGAAGAGCTCCTGCATCGCCTTTGCGGTCAGCCCGATCTTGTGCCCGACGATGCGTTCGCCAAGCTCGAGCCGGCGCTGCACGTTGGCCTGCTGGATGCGGTACGCATCCGGCACGCTGAGCGCCGGGTAAGACTTGGTCAGCGGTTCGGTGGGATGGCGCCGGGATTCGGCATTGGACAACTGCGCGGCACACTGCGCGATGACATCCGCGGTGCTCGCGCCGCTCATGCCGCCGGCCTCACGTCTTGACCTTTCTGCCCATCGCCTGTCGCGCCTGCGCCGCGATGGCGCGCGCGCCGTTCGCCAGCATGCGTCCGTCGAAGCTCACGCACTGGAGCGCAAAGCGCTGCGCGCCCCAGTCCCCGCACTTGGCGGGATCGTCGATGTAGATGCCGAGAGCGACGTGGGCCGGTACGGACTTCGCAAGCTTTCCCGCGGCGGTAAACACCTGAGGGCTGCCGGGGGGCACACCGAGAGAAAGTGCGAGGTCGTACGGGCCCACGAAGACGGCATCGATGCCGCGAACCGCGGCGATCTCGGCGATGCTCTCGAGTCCACGGCGTCCCTCGATCTGCACCACCACGTAGGTCGATTCATCGAGCGCGCGCAGCGGCTCGCCGAGCGCGTCGTATTTGGTGAGCGGCGAAAAGCCGCGATTGCCGAGCGGCGCGAAGCGCGCCTGTTCGACGATGGCGCGTGCGCGCTCGGGCGATTCGACGCGTGCGGCCATGATGCCGTTGGCGCCGATGTCGAGCGCCTTGCCGATGAGACCGGCATCCTCGCCCCAGGGACGCACGAGCGTCGCGAGGCCCGCGGCATGCGCGGCGGTGACGAGGGGCTCGAGCGTGGAGAAATCGACGCTCGAGTGCTCCATGTCGATGATCACGTAGTCGAAGCCCGCAAGCGCCATGGCGCCGACCGTGGCGGGCACGGGACTCTCGAGCACGAAGGTGCCGAGCGCCCAACCGGCGGAGACCTTGCGGCGTAACTCAGCGCCGAGCGTCAGGGCACGCGCAATTTTTTCGGCACCGCCGTTCTCGACGGCGAGCGGATTTCTCCACTGGCTGGCGCCCGGTTTGTCGTTCATGCGCGGGTCCGATCCACGGCAATGACTCAGGAGAGTGCGGCTCGAGCCGCCTCCCTCTCTTATCTAATGCAGCGCTCTACCTGAAACAGGCATGCGAAGCTGATGCTAACATGTCAGCTTGAGGGCCTTCAATTTCCAGTGTTCGCCAGGCTGAGCCCCAGTGCAGCGTGTCCTCTGGAAGCGCCGGGCCGATCGCTCAGCGCTGTCACCTGGCTCGGGGAACCCAAGTGAGAGCCTTGATTGTCAAAAGAATTCCACCTCAATCCCGGGGCGCTATCTGAGCGGCACCGTAGGCGGTGGTTGGACCTGACGCGAGCGACCTGAAGGCGCGCCGCCCCATCCGACGGATGGCTGCCACGATCGGGACTCGGGTTGCAAGGCGAGAGTGACATGTTAGATATTAGCCCGATCCGAACCCGGACCACCGGGCCACTCAAAGCGATGGTTGCAGGCGAGGGCATCCCATGACTGACGGGTCGCATGCGTCCTATCGGCGCCACTTTGTTACCCGTGCCGGGCGCGAGCTCACTTTCACTGCCCTCGGCTTCGGTTCCGCGCCGCTCGGCAATTACCTCAGACCATTGAGCGAAGCGGAATGCGACCAGACGCTCGCCGCCGCATGGAACGCCGGCATCCGCTACTTCGACACCGCGCCGCTCTATGGCCTGGGTCTCTCGGAAATGCGTGTCGGGCGCATGCTCGCGCAGCGCCCGCGCGATGAATTCGTGCTCTCCACCAAGGTCGGCCGGCTGCTCACGCCCTGTGCGAAGGAGGAAGTGAACGGCTTCTTCTTCGTCGAGACGCCACAGGTGCGTTTTTCCTACGACTACTCGTACGACGGCGTGATGCGCTCGTACGAGGCGAGCCTGAAGCGCCTGGGTCTCGATCGCGTCGACATCCTTTACGTGCACGATATCTGCGGCCTGGTGCACGGCGGGCGCGAAGCTTCCGAGGCGCGCATCCAGGAGCTGATTGAAACCGGCGGCTGGCGCGCCCTCACGGAATTGCGTGATGGCGGTGAGGTACAGGCGATCGGCGCGGGCGTCAACGAATGGGAACCGTGCGCGCGATTGCTCGAGCTCGTCGATCCCGATCTCTTCCTGCTCGCCGGCCGCTACACGCTGCTCGAGCAGATACCGCTCGACACGCTCTTCCCGGAATGTGCCAGGCGCGGCGTGCGCATCGTCGCGGGCGGGCCGTACAACTCGGGGATTCTCGCCGGGGGCACCACCTACAACTACGCAGAAGCGCCGGCGGAGGTCGTGCGGCGTGCACGCGCGATCGACGCGGTGTGTCAGACGCACGGCGTGACGCTGCCTGCAGCCGCGCTGCAATTCATTCTCGGCAATCCGCTCGTCGTCAGTGTCATCCCGGGCGGGCAAACGGCGGTGGAGACCAGACACAATGCCGCCGTGCTCGATGAGTCGATTCCCGCGGCCCTGTGGCGCGAGCTCAAGGATCGCGAGTTGCTGCACGATCAGGCGCCGACACCTTAGAACAACGGGAGGGACGATGTATCTCACCAGGAGCGCTGCGACGGGCGTGACGGTCGCGTTGATCGCCGCATGCGGTGGCGGTCCGGCGCCGCCCGCGCAGGCTCCGGTCGTCCAGTCGCTCACGGTGTCGAGCGAGTATCTCGGCCCCTTCGCGGGCGAGGGCGCGACGCTGCATCCGGACAACGTGTCGCCGCAACCCATCGCGTTCTATGGCACCGACCTCGGCTTTTCCTACCAGCACGGCAACGAGCTGCACTTTCTGTTTGGCGATAGCTGGGCGACGGAGAAGTACGCGCCGATCCAGGCGTCCACGGCCGGGCGCTTCGACGACAGCTTCGGCACCGTCGACCTGAAGGACTGGGCGGATTCGAGCCGCATCACGTCCGCGAGCATTCCGCCGATCCGGCTCGGCCAGAACGCAGGCACCACCGAAGCGTCTGCCATCGATCCGGGCCACGTGATGGATCTGGGCAAGACACCGATGGCGGGCTTCAGCAACGGCGCCGGGCAATTCGGCATCTTCAATCTCACCAAGCCGCTCGCGTGCACGCAGGATGCCGATTGCAGCAACGGCCTCACTTGCGACAAGACGCTCGGTTACTTCGGCACGCGCTCGTCGCAAGAGGAAGGTCTCACGCTCGGCTGTCGCGAAGGCGCGAGCCCAGCCTGCGTGGCGGACACGATGCTCGATGCGGCGGGGAAGACCGTTGCGGGCAGCGGCTTCTGCACTGACGAGTCCAGCCCGATGCGCGGCGAGCGCGTCTCGAACCTGCTGGGCGCCATCGGCTTCAAGGTGCGCATCGGCGTGCGCGATCCAGGCACGCCGCAGAAATACACGAATCCGCACGACTGGCTCACCAACAAGTTCCTGAACGTCACGGTGCGCACCGTGGAGGCGTTCGATCCGTCGAAGAGTGGCAGCGCGAACCAGGATTATCGAGTCGCGCAAGGTAGCGGCGCTGCGCGGCGGCTCTTCCTGTGGGGACGGCCGGGATTCATCGGCGTGGCGAAGAACGGCCGCAGTCTCCCGCTCTACTTTGCATACGCCGACATGCCGGCGGGTCCCGCACCGTGGAAGCTCAGCTACTACACCGGCAGCGCCAACGGACTGGCGCAGTTCAGCGCGAACGAGAAGGACGCGCAGCCGCTCGATCTCGATGCGACGCGCGCGAGCGTGCAGCCCGAGGAAGTGCACGACATCTCGAACCAGATGAGCGTCGCGTGGGTCGAGCCGCTGAAGAAGTGGGTGATGTTCTACGGCGGCGGCTTGAGCAACCTGCCGACCGCGGCGCTGCAACGCTGCGGCGTGCTCGAGCTCTTCACCGGCGCCGAGTGCACCGATGTGAACATGGGCAACGGCGCGGTGCGCATGCGCACCGCGG
Organism: Steroidobacteraceae bacterium; assembly: GCA_035455565.1. Lineage (GTDB taxonomy): Bacteria > Pseudomonadota > Gammaproteobacteria > Steroidobacterales > Steroidobacteraceae > DATBVX01. The sequence goes on from DATIEU010000093.1 coordinate 7,497, forward strand.
ACGACCCGTGGGGTCCGTGGTCGCCGCCGCAGGATGTCATCGTCGGCGGCGTCGCGGCCAGGGGAGCGGAAGCTCAATTCGGACCTGGCGGCGCGCTGCATCACCCGGACTGCACCGAGCCCACCTGCGCGCCCCACAGCGACATGTTCGCGTACAGCGCGAAGGAGTACGGCTTCTTCTACAGCGCCAACATCATCGAGCAATGGACGCGTCCGACCGCGGACGGCGTCGACATCGTCTGGAATGCCTCGACCTGGGATCCGTATCGCGTCGTTCTGCTCCGCACCCACATCGTCAAGTCACCACAATGAAAAATGCCATCAGTGTCATCGCCGCCCTGGCCTTGGCCAGTCTTACGCACATCGCTGTCGCCGATCCTTCGCCCGGCGAAACGACCGTGCTCGGTCCCTTCACCGGCGTCGGCGCGAAGCTCCATCCCAGGAATGTCGCGCCGATCCCGATCGCCTACTACGGCACCGATCTCGGCTACACCTACGAGCATCGCGGGCAACTGCACTTCCTGTTCGGCGATACCGCCGCGACCGAGCAGGGCGCACCAATCGAGCCCTCGACCAAGGGCGCCCACGACGACAGCTTCGCTACGCTGGACCTCGCCGAGTGGCCGGATCCGGCGCGCATCACGCCGACCAACATTCCGCCGATCTATCTCGGGCAGAATCCCGGCACGGCGGATGTTGCGGCGATCGATCCGGGACAGGCCCTGGACTTGTTCAAGACACCGCTCGGTGGATTCAGCAACGGCACCGACCAGTTCGCATTGTTCTACGGCTCCAAGCCGCAGGGGTGCCGCATCGACAAGGATTGCAGCAACGGGCTCACCTGCGACACCGGGCTCGGGTTCATCGGCGAGCGCTACGACAGCGAGATTGGCCTGACGAGCGGCTGCGTCGATGGCACCACGGCCTGCAACGCGGACACGATGAACGATGCTGCCGGGAAACCCATTGCGGGCACGGGCTTCTGCATCGATGCGACCAGCTCCGCCTGGGCCGACAGCGAAGTCGGACGCATCAGCGCGATGGGCGAGAGCAATCTTCTGGGGGTGCGCAGCACCGAGGATCCGCGCCGCTACCTGCACATCAAGCCGTGGCTCACCAACAAGTTCTCGAACGTCACGCCACGCACCGTCAAGGACTTCGTGCCCGCGCGCGGATCGGGCCGCGCGCATCAGGACTACCGCATCGCCGACGGCGGCAGTAATCAGCGCGTGTTCCTGTGGGCGCGCCCGGGATTCATCGGCGTCGGCGCTCGCGGCCGTACGCTGGGCGTCTATTTCGCCTATGCCGACATGCCAGCCGCGCCCGGTTTCGACTGGCAGGTGCATTACTACACCGGCACGGACTCCAAAGGTGTCCCGCAGTTCAGCCGCAACGAACGCGATGCGGCTGCGGTCGATCTCGATTCGTCGCGCGACGGCGTGCAGCCCGAGGAGCGCTATGACGTCGTCGACCAGTTGACCGTCTCGTGGGTGGAGCCCCTCAAGAAGTGGGTGATGCTCTACGGCGGCGGAATGATCGACCTGCCGACCCCCGTTCTCCCGCGTTGCGGCGTGCTGGAATTGTTCACGCGCGCCGAGTGCGCGGATGTCGTCATCGGCAATGGTGCGATCCGCATGCGCACGGCCGATGACCCGTGGGGTCCGTGGTCGCCGCCACAGGATGTGTTGGTCGCCGGTGATCCCGACAAGACGCCGCCCGAACTGCAGTACGGGCCGGGCGGAATGCTGCATCACCCCGATTGCAAGGCAAGCACCTGCGCGCCGCATACGAACTGGGAGGGCGTGAATCCGCGCGAGTACGGCTTCCTCTACGGGGTCAACATCATCGAGCAGTGGACGCGCCCCGCCGCCGGCGGCGCCGCCGACATCCTGTGGGTCGCCTCCAGCTGGGACCCGTATCGCGTGTTCCTGGTGCGCACACGGATCAATCCGTAGTTGCCAGAATCGATCAGCGCGCCACCGCGAGGACCTGCCATTTGGTATCGCCGCTATCGACCAGGCTCACCGACCAGGAGTGCGCCGCCTATCGTGAACGCGGCTTCCACGTCCCGTTGCGCGCGTTCTCCGACGAAGAAGCGGCGAGGCGCTACCGCTCATTTCTCGACTACTGGGCGACCCTCGGCGAAACGGCTGCATGTGGGTGATCCCCGGGACGCACCGCGGCCTGCTGCCGCAGCGGGAGAGCTACGCCGAGGCAAACATGCTGTCGCGCGGCCAGGAGATCGCGGTAGAAGTCGACGAGTCCCGCGCGTTCGACTGCGTGCTGCAGCCCGGGACGACTTCGGCCATTTCGACATCGTTGACCCGCCGACGCATGACCTGCCGTTCGGGCAGAGCACCGTGCATTCCGAATCCATGGCACGCCGGTCCCGCGGCATGCCGCCCGCCCGCACAGGCTGCAGTTGAATCGCTCAGGAGACTGAAAGACCGGGTCTCGATCGTTACCACAACTCCGCGGTTGCCAGTCGCGCTCCCTCCGCCAGGGATGCGAGCTTGGCCCACGCGATCTCGGGCTCGACCAGCGCGACGCCCACGAACGTGCCGAAGCCGCAATCGCTGCCCGCGATCACGTTTTCGCGGCCGACGATCTCGGCGAAGCGCACGATGCGTTGCGCGATCAGCTCCGGGTGCTCGATGCGGTTCGACATGGACTCGATCACGCCCGGGATGAGCACTTTGTCCTCCGGCACGCGCACCTTCTCCCACACTTTCCACTCGTGCGCATGGCGCGAGTTAGCGGCCTCGAAGCACAAGCCCTGCGCACGCACCTGCAGGACCAGGTCGACGATCTGCTCGAGCGGCACGTCGCGGTGATGCGGCCCGGGGTAGTTGCCCCAGCAGAGGTGCACGCGTAGCCGGTCAGCCGGAATGCCGGCGGTGGCGGCGTTCAGCACTTCGATGTGCTGGCGGGCGTACTCACGGAACTCCTCTACCGGGCGATGCGCGAATTCGCGATGGCGCGTCATCGCGAGATCCGGACAGTCGAGCTGCAGGAGGTAGCCGGCGCGCACGATCGCCTCGTACTCGGGCTTCATCGCTTCGGCCACGGCCCACAGAAATTCCTCTTCGGTCTTGTAGTACGTGTCGCCGAGGAACATCGAAACCACGCCGGGCGAGGCTGCGGTCATGAAGGCCTCTTCGACCGTCGCTTCCGTCAGCGCGTACTTGAAGTTCGCGATGTCCAGGTCCGCTTCGGCCATCCCGATGCGCTTGACGGGCCCGTTGCAGGCGGGGCGATTCATGTTGAGCCGCTGCACGCCCGGATCGTTGAAGTAATGGCTCGCGACGTTGGGGTGCTCGAGGATGTCGCTCAGCTTGGGCTTTTCGGACTTGCCGGCGAAGCCGCTCAGCCGCTCGGTCACGTAGGTCGCGTAGCTCGGCTTGCTCATCTCGCCGTCGCTCACGATGTCGATGCCGGCCGCCTGCTGGCGCTCGACCACCTCGCGCACTGCATTGCGCACGCGTTCCGCGAGCAATTGTGGATCGACCGCGCGGCCTTCCTCCTTCGCGAACATGAGCTCGACCAGCTTGTCGGGCCGCGGCAGGCTCCCGGTGTGCGTGGTCAGGATGCGTCCGACGCTGCGTTTCATGGTTGTTCTCCCGACTCAATAGGTGGCGCGGCCGCCGCTCGCGTCGAAGCACTGCGCGGTGATGAAGCTGGCGTCGTCCGAGACCAGGAATTGCACGACGGCGGCAACTTCATCCGCCGTGCCGAAGCGCCCCATCGGCGACTTGCTGAGCATGAGCTGCGTGGCTTCGGGCGGGAGTTGCTCGAGGAGGGGTGTCTCGACCACGCCCGGAGCCACGCAATTGACGCGAATGCCTTCCGAGATGACTTCCTTGCCGAGCGCCTTGGTGAACGCGATGATCCCGGCCTTGGCGACGGAGTAGGGGATGAGGCGCGGCGTGCCTTCCTTGCCCGCGATCGAGGCGACGCTCACGATGTTGCCGCTCCGGCGCGCGCGCATGTGCGGAATCACTGCGCGGCTCACGAGGAAGACGCTGGTGAGATCGACCGCGATGACTTCGTTCCAGTCTTCATCGCGCAGCTCCCAGAGCGGCGCGGTGCGGCCCATGCGTCCGGCGTTGTTCACCAGGATGTCGATGCGGCCATACTCATCGAGCACGCCGCGCGCCAGCGCATCCGCATCTTTCGCCCGGCTCACATCGCCGCCCAGGCCAATCGCGCGGTGGCCGAGCTTGCGGAGCGAACCCGCCGCCTGTTGTGCGCCGTCGAGACGGATGTCGGCCAGCGCCAGGTGAGCGCCACAACGAGCGAACCGCTGCGCGATGGCGAGGCCGATCCCGCCCGCGCCGCCGGTGATCAGCGCCACGCGATCGCACAGCGGCTGTTCGGTCGTGGAGGAACCCCGGAATTGTTGTTCTGACATGTTAGCAGCCTGCAAAACAGGCCACTGAGACGCATTGATCGCTGGATTGGCGCTAGGCTAACATGTCACCAAAAGGCGCAACAAGTCCGCAGGCGACCCGGGAGCACCACCGTGTACGACGCCAAACTCCCTGCCGAGCACCGGGCGATCCCGCTTTGGGGCTGCGAGGATTTCTATTGGGAAGACTTCGAGATCGGGCACCGCATTCGCACGATCCGCCGAACCATCTCCGAAGGCGAGTCGATGGCCTTCAACACGCTGGTCGTCGACATCCACCCGTACGTGGCTGACGAGATCTTCGCGCGCGAAGAGGGACTGTTCGGCAAGCGGCTGGTCGCGGGCGCATTCGTGTTCAGCGCCGGCATCGGGCTGGTCGCGACCAACTGGTTGCAGGCCTTCTCGTACGGTTACGACCGGCTGCGCTTCATCAAGCCCGTGTTCATCGGCGATTCGATCTACACCATCCGCACCAACCTCGCCAAGGAACCAAAGTACGAGGAGCGCGGACTGACACGCGCGAGCTACGAAGTGTTCAAGAACGAGGGCGAGCTCGTGCTCTATTGCGAGCACATCCAGACGGTCCTCTATCGCGATCCCAAGACGGCGCGCCAGGCGCGCTGAGCGCGCGCTCGCGGAGGCTCAATGCGCGTCGCCGATCGAGTGCTGCCGCCATGACCGTTACCCTCCGTGGCATGGCCTGGGATCATCCGCGCGCGCGCAATCCGCTCGACGCGGTCGCAGCCGAATGGATGCGGGTCCAGGACGCGCGCATCGAGTGGGATGCGCGGCCGCTGAAAGCGTTCGAGGATCAGCCGCTCGAAGAGCTGGCGACCACCTATGACCTGGTGCTGATCGATCACCCATTCGTCGCCACCGCCGCGAAGTCGGGACTCATTGCGCCCGTCGATGACTGGGCGAATGTCGACTACCTCGAGGACCAGGCTGCACACAGTATCGGCCCGAGCTACGCCTCCTACTCGTGGGGCGGCAAGCAATGGGCGCTCGCGATCGATGCCGCATGCCAGGTGAGCGCCGTCCGCGATGATCTGTGGAGCCTGTTGCAAACCGGGCCGCCGCCGGATACCTGGGCGCGCGTGGCCGGCGTGGCTGAAGCTCTGCGCGAAGAGAAGAACCGCGTCGCCGTGCCGCTCAACGAGAATCACGCCTACTGTGCGTTTCTGTCAGTGGGCGTGAGCCTCGTCGGCCACAAATTCTGGCGGCCTGGCAAAGCTGTCGATCCCGGGGCCGGCGTCGCGTCGCTCGAGCTGCTGCGTCGCTTGGCCGCCACGGTGCATCCCTTGTCGCGCGACGCCGATCCAATCGCGATTTCGGATTGCATGTCACGCACCGATGAAATCCTCTATGTGCCGCTCATGTTCGGCTATTCGAGTTACGCGCGAGAAGGATTCCGCCCGCACCGCCTCGTGTTCGGCGACGCGCCACGCGGTCCGAGCGGCGTGCGCGGTTCGGTGCTGGGCGGCGTCGGACTCTCGGTGTCGGCGCGCAGCGCCCATCGCAAGACTGCCGCCGAGCTCGCGCGACTGATCGCCTCGCCCGACGTGCAACGCGGCCTGTACGCGCGC
>DATIEU010000094.1:0-3540 GCA_035455565.1 Steroidobacteraceae bacterium
CGAGCCGGCCCGCGCCGCGGGCCTGCGAATCTCAGCCTTCAGATTTCTCGGCTTCGAATTTCAGGTTCGCCTTGTTCTGCTCGATGAGCTTCTTTCCGAGACCCTTGACCTTGGCAAGATCATCTGCGGTCTTGTACGGACCGTTCTTCTGCCGATAGCTGACGATGGCTTCGGCCTTCGCCATCCCGATACCCTGCAGTTCCTTGGCAAGCGTCTTCGCATCGGCCGAGTTCACGTTGACGGGCCCGGCGATGGCATTCGGCGCGAGCAGCAACGCGGCCAGGATGGCCGCACCCAGTCCCTTGGTTAGCATGACTTCACTCCCTTTTCCCGCGCGCGGCGACCATCGCCGCGCCCCGCAGCCACAGTAGGCGGGTTGCGCGCCGGGCGCAGTCCGCCTTTTGCGCGCATACAGGGGAATTCAGGGACTCTTGCCGCTCCGTTCCAGGCCGGCGACGAGATCAAAGCGAAGCAGCGCGCGCTGGCTGTCCCAGTTCTTGCACGCGGGGCATTGCCAGAAGTGATCAATGCTCGAAAAGCCGCAGTTCGCGCAGCGATAACGCGGGGTGGTCACCGCGAGTCTCCGCAGGACCGCCGCGATGCCCTGCACAGCACGGGTATCGAGCGCCGCCGGATCCCGGCCTATTGCAAGCACCAGACCTGCGACTGCGTCGTCCTGCGCAAGGCAGGCTCGCACGCGCTCCTCCAGCGGCGCGAAATCGAGCGCATCCGCCATGATCGATGCCATGGCGATCTCATTCAATGCGCCTGCGCGCCCTGACACGACTCGCGCCACCACGGACTCACCCGAACTTCCCATTGCCCTTGCCAGGCGCACGAGGCGCGGCACCACCTCGATCGCAAGCGCCGCATCATGCGTAAGCACGGCGCCGAGCAGGCGCTCAGCCAGCGCGAAGTCGAGCTGTTCAATCGCGATATCCGCGCGGACCAGTGCCCCGCGCGGGAACCGGCGCACCTCGGCGCGTGCGGCACGCAGATGATCGCGTGCCTCGTCCAATGCGCCGCGGGCGCGTGCGGCCTCCGCCAGTTCGCAGTAGTAATGTGCGATGGCGCTTTCCTGTGGCGCGCGGCCGGATTTCTGGAGTTCGCGGAAGACCTCGATGGCCCGCATCCATTCCTGTTCCTGCTCGTAGATGCGCATGAGCTTGCGCATCGCGGCCATGCGATGCGTTCCGGACGCCGCGAGCGGCTGCAGGATCTTCTCGGCCCGGTCGAGCATCCCGGCTTTCAGGTAGTCCTGGGCCAGCGCGAAACCCGCCTGTTCGCGCTGCGTAGGCTCGAGCGTTTCGCGGGTCGCGATGTTCTGGTGGATCTTGATCGCACGGTCGACTTCGCCGCGGCGCCGGTAGAGGCTGCCGAGTGCAAAGTGGGTCTCGATTGTTTCGTCATCGAGCTCCGCGGCGCGGAGGAACGCCTCGAGCGCGCGATCCGGCTGCTCGTTGACCAGGAAATTGACACCCGCGAGGTAATTCCCCCGCAATCGTTCGTCCCCGATCGCGCTCGGGCGCGGCTTGCGTGAAGCGTAGAAGCCGATGGCCCCGCCGAGAAACAGGACTCCCAGGAGGATCCAGATTGACTCGGGATTCACTAATTCCGGATCGGGTGGGACTGTCCTGAATTAACCCGCTCGCGCAGATCCTTTCCCGGCTTGAAGTGCGGAACGTACTTGCCCGCGAGCGCGACGGCTTCGCCGGTCTTCGGGTTGCGGCCCTGGCGCGGCGGACGGAAGTGCAGCGAGAAGCTGCCGAAACCGCGGATCTCGATGCGCTCGCCGCCCGCGAGCGCATCGCTCATGATTTCGAGCATCTGCTTTACCGCCAGCTCGATGTCCTTGGCCGGCAAGTGCTTCTGCTTCGCAGAGATGATCTCGATCAATTCTGATTTTGTCATGACTCCCGTCCCAAAGCGTCGGAGCGCCGCCCATCCCCGGCGACGCCCCGGACCGGCTCATTGACCGTTGATCTGCTCCTTGAGCAGGTCACCGAGCGTGGTACCAGTCGCCGTATCGGTGCCGCGATACTGCTGCACCGCTTCGGCCTCTTCCTCGGCTTCGATCGCTTTCACGGACAGCACGATCGCGCGGCTCTTGCGGTCGACGCCGACGAATCGCGCCTCGACCTCGTCGCCCGCCTTGAGCACAGTGCGTGCGTCCTCAACGCGCTCGCGCGCGAGCTCGGACGCCCGCAGGCTGCCTTCGATCCCATCCCCCAGGTCCACGATCGCGCCCTTCGCATCGACTTCCCTCACGGTGCCCTTGACGATACTGCCCTTAGGGTGATCGGCGAGATAGGCGGAAATCGGATCCTTCGCCATCTGCTTGATGCCGAGCGAGATGCGCTCGCGTTCAGGATCGATCGACAGCACCATGGCTTCGACCGTCTGCCCTTTCTGGTAGTCGCGCACGGCTTCCTCGCCGGGGCGTTCCCAGGAGATATCCGACAGGTGCACCAGGCCATCAATGCCGCCCGCCAGACCGATGAAGATGCCGAAGTCCGTGATCGACTTGATCTGGCCGCTGACCTTGTCGCCGCGGTTGAAGCTCTCGGCGAATTCGCGCCACGGGTTGGCCTTGCACTGCTTGAGGCCGAGCGAAATGCGCCGGCGCTCCTCGTCGATGTCGAGGACCATCACCTCGACTTCTTCGCCGACGTGCACGACCTTGGCCGGATTGACGTTCTTGTTGGTCCAGTCCATCTCCGACACGTGCACGAGCCCCTCGACGCCCTCTTCGATTTCCACGAAACAGCCGTAATCGGCGATGTTCGTGACCTTTCCGAACAGGCGCGTGTTCGGCGGATAGCGCCGAGCGATGTTCTGCCACGGATCCGCGCCGAGCTGCTTGATGCCGAGCGAGACGCGCTGGCGCTCGCGATCGAACTTGAGGATGCGTACGTCGATTTCGTCGCCGACCTTGACGATTTCCGACGGATGTTTGACTCGCTTCCAGGCCATGTCGGTGATGTGCAGCAGGCCATCGATGCCGCCCAGGTCGACGAATGCGCCGTAGTCGGTCAGGTTCTTGACCGCGCCCTTCACGACGTCGCCTTCCTTCAGGTTGTCGAGGAGCTGCGAGCGCTCGGCGCTGTACTCCTGCTCGACGACAGCCCGGCGTGAAACCACCACGTTGTTGCGGCGCTGGTCCAGCTTGATAACCTTGAATTCGAGTTCCTTGCCCTCGAGGTAGCTCGGGTCGCGCACCGGACGCACATCCACCAGCGAGCCCGGCAGGAACGCACGGACGTTGTCGAGTTCCACCGTGAATCCGCCCTTGACGCGGCCGTTGATGATGCCGCGGACGATTTCGCCCTTGGTAAAGGCTTCTTCGAGGCGGGTCCAGGTGCGGGCGCGCTTCGCCTTTTCGCGTGACAGCCGCGTTTCACCCGAGCCGTCTTCAACGGCTTCGAGCGCCACTTCGATCTCCTGACCGATGGTGACGTCGACTTCGCCGTTTTCGTTGCGGAACTGATCCGCGGGAATCACTGCTTCGGACTTGAGCCCGACACTGACGATAACGACATC
>DATIEU010000095.1:0-35824 GCA_035455565.1 Steroidobacteraceae bacterium
CTCGTTCTCGCGCTCGAGATCCTCGTCCGCGATGGCGAAGACCCGCGCCTGGCCGGCGACCTGGATCCAGCAACGGTCTTCAATGCCCTTGAGCCGTTCGAGCGCGGCGCGCCGCTCGGCCGGATCCGGATACTCGATCAGCAGTGTCACCTTCCAGTTGGTGCCGTCGGGGACCAGCGGATTGTAGGCGTCGAGCTCCTGCGCGATGCCGTCCGCTTCGAAGATGCGCTCGGTGCGCAGCATCTCCTGGACCTGGTACTGGATGGTGAGCCGATCCTCGAAGCACCAGGTGCAATGCGCTCCGACCGCAAGCTGCCGGTCGCGCTTGTGCGCCAGCACGCGGGCGCGAAACGCGGGGCGCTCGCGCGCATATTGCTCGAGCGACATGAGATCGGTCGTCGAAAGCCGCCCCGCCGTGCGGGCTCCGCCCGATGCGTCAGATTCCATAAGCCATCCGCAAGAGCGTCAGTGGGTGTTCCGGCGCCCGCTTCTCGGCGAGGCCGTGCTCGATCTGGTGACCCGCCATCGGGCAGTCGCTCGTGTAGTGATCCGCGCCGCTCGCGGTCACCCGTTGCGCCACCGGCCGGCCGATCTTCATCGAGGTCTCGTGATACTCGCGCTTGACCGCATAGGTGCCGTTGTGGCCCGAGCAGCGCTCGATCACCTCGAACGTGGTCTCAGGCACGAGTTTCAGAACGTCGCGCGTCTTCAGGCCCATGTTCTGCACGCGCAGGTGGCACGGCACGTGGTAGGCGATCTTGCCGAGCGAACGCTGGAAGTCGACGCGCAACAAGCCGGCCTTGTGACGCAGCATCAGGTACTCGAACGGATCGAACATGCGTTCCCCGACACGCGCGACTGGCGCCTCCTCCGGGAACATGAGTGGCAATTCCTGCTTGAACATGAGCACGCACGAAGGAATGGGCGCAACGATGTCGTAACCCTGCTCTACCAGCCGCGCGAGCACCGGAATGTTCTCGTCCTTGAGTTTCGCCACGGTCCGCAGGTCGCCGAGCTCGAGCTTGGGCATGCCGCAGCACCTCTCGCGCGGCACCAGCGTGACCGGGATGCCGTTGTGCTCGAAGACTTTCACGAGATCGGCGGCCACATCGGGCTCGTTGCGATTGCCGTAACAGCTCACGAAGAGCGCCACTTTGCCGGTTGTTTCCGGCGTGGCCTGCGGCGTCAGCGTGGCCGGCTGGCGGCGGCGATCGCGCCGGCGGAATGACTTGCCGTGAAACTCAGGCAGGGGCGCCTTCTCGTGCACGCCGAACGCTTTGCTCAGGAGCTTGCGGCCGGCGCTACTGCGATTGACGGCGTTGACGGTCTCCGCCACCACTGGAATTCCGGCAAGCCGGCCGACTGCATCGGTGGAAGTGAGGACACGATCTCGCAGACTGGAGCGGCCTTGTGTGTGCTTGACCGCCTTGGCGCGCAACATGAGGTGTGGGAAGTCCACGTTCCACGGATGCGGCGGAACGTACGGACACTTGGTCATGTAGCACATGTCGCAGAGATAACAGTGATCGACGACCTCCCAGTAGGCCTTGCGATCGACACTGTCGAGCTCGCCCGTCGGCGAGGAGTCGATCTTCTCGAAGAGAGTCGGGAAGGAATTGCAGAGGCTGAAGCAGCGCCGGCAGCCGTGGCAGATATCGAAGACTCGCGTCAGTTCCTTCTCGAGGGCCGCGGCGTCGTAGAAATCGGCTGCGCGCCACTCGAGCGGCAACCGCGTGGGCGCCTCGAGGCTGCCTTCGCGATTGCCCGGCACGGGCTCATTGGCCATGAATCGCGCTCGCCGCTAACGAGGGGGCTTACGCCCCCTCGGGTGGCCGAGATTCACTGAGATCAAAGGGCGTCCAGCGCCTTCTGGAAGCGATTGGCGTGCGAGCGCTCGGCCTTGGCGAGCGTCTCGAACCAGTCGGCGATTTCCTGGAAGCCTTCGTCGCGCGCCGCCTTCGCCATGCCGGGATACATGTCGGTGTATTCGTGCGTCTCGCCGGCGATCGCGGCCTTGAGGTTCTTCGAGGTCTCGCCGATCGGCAGACCGGTCGCCGGATCGCCCACCTGCTCGAGATACTCGAGATGACCATGCGCGTGGCCGGTCTCGCCTTCTGCGGTCGAGCGGAAGACCGCAGACACGTCGTTGTAACCCTCGACGTCGGCCTTGGCTGCGAAATAGAGATAGCGCCGGTTGGCCATAGACTCACCGGCAAAAGCGTCCTTCAAATTCTTTTCGGTCTTGCTGCCTTTCAGATTCATCGGCTCACCCTCCGCGGTTGAACCCCGTGTCGGAAACGTGGTCGTTTAGAATCAGTCTAGGGTGCGAATCTAGACTTCGGGTCGAGGCAAGTCAACACGCGAGCGAGCCCGCTGGCTGTCCGTATACTCTCGCGTCTGCCGCGGAGCGTATTTCCTTTGTCCACCTCCAACAATCCCATCGCCGAGTTCGAACAATCGATGCGCGAGCTCGAAGCGCTCGTCGAGCGACTCGAGCGGGGCGACCTGCCGCTCGAGGAAGCGCTCAAGCAGTTCGAGCGCGGCGTGGCACTCACCAAGTCCTGCCAGGCGGCGCTCAAGGCCGCGGAACAGAAAGTCGAGATCCTCCTCAAGGGTCCCGGCGCGCGTAGCGAACCGGCGGTCGCCGATTTCGAGCCGGAAGCGTGATCGCCGGGCGAATGGCGTCGATCGGCCCGGACTCGATGCCGGAGCGCATCGCGGCGTATCGCGCTCGCATCGAGACCGTGCTCGACGGCTATCTGCCGCCACTCGAGCGTGTGCCTGAGCGGTTGCACGCCGCGCTCCGCTACAGCGCACTCGGCACAGGCAAGCGTCTGCGTCCGATCCTGGTGTACGCGACCGGCGAAGCGCTCGGTGTGCCGCTCGAGCGTCTCGACGCGCCAGCCGCGGCGGTCGAGCTCATTCACGCCTACTCGTTGGTGCACGATGATTTGCCCGCGATGGACAACGACGATCTGCGGCGCGGCCGGCCGACCTGTCATCGCGCCTTCGATGAAGGCACCGCCATTCTCGCCGGCGACGCGCTCCAGGTGCTTGCGTTTCGCATCCTGGCCGCCGAGGCGACACGCGATGGCGAAATCCCGGCGTACACGCGGATGATTCACCTGCTCGCCGAGGCGAGCGGCACCGACGGCATGGCGGGCGGACAAGCGCTCGATCTCGCGGCCGTGGGCCAGCAACTGACCGTCGAGGCACTCGAGAACATCCATCGGCGCAAGACCGGCGCATTGATTCGGGCGAGCGTGCTGATGGCTGCGATGGTCGCCAGCGAGACGGACACCCGCCGCCTCGCGCGGCTCGATCGCTTCGCGCAGGACCTCGGGCTCGCCTTCCAGATCCAGGACGACATCCTCGACGTCGAAGGCGACGCCGCGACGCTCGGCAAGGCCACGGGTGCGGATCGCGCCAAGGACAAGCCGACCTATCCCAGCATCGCCGGCATGACGGCCGCCAAACGCCGCTGCCGCGATCTGCACGCGCACGCCGTCGCGGCCTTGGCGGACTTCGGCCCGGGAGCCGAACATCTGCGCTGGCTCGCGGACTTCGTGATCGAGCGCAACTCCTGACCGTGAGCGTTTCCGTAGGTAAACTGCGCGCCATGGACGCCACCGGCCGTTATCCCCTACTCGACGGCATCCACACGCCCGCGGATCTGCGCAAGCTTCCGGCCGGGAAGCTGCAGGCGCTGGCGGCGGAACTGCGTGCCTTTCTGATCGAAACGGTCGCGACCCGCGGCGGGCATTTCGCCGCCGGCCTCGGCACCGTTGAGCTTACGATCGCGCTCCACTACGTCTTCGATACCCCGGAGGATCGCATCGTCTGGGATGTCGGCCACCAGGCCTACCCGCACAAGGTGATCACCGGTCGACGCGAGCGACTGCACACCATCAAGCAGACGCACGGGCTGGCGCCCTTTCCGTCGCGCGCTGAAAGCGCATACGACACCTTCGGCGTCGGCCATTCGAGCACCTCGATCAGCGCCGCACTCGGCATGGCCATCGCCGCCGCACAGGGCGGCAGCAAGCGCCGCGTCGTTGCAGTCATCGGCGATGGCGCGATGAGCGCGGGCATGGCGTTCGAAGCGCTCAATCACGGCGGCAGCCTCGACGTGGACCTGCTCGTGATCCTCAACGACAACGACATGTCGATCTCGGAAAACGTCGGCGCGATGTCCAATTACTTCGCGAAGGTGCTCTCCGGCAAGATGTATGCGGGTCTGCGCGAAGGCAGCAAGAAAGTGCTGCGCCAGATGCCGACCGCGTGGGAGCTCGCGCGCCGCTCCGAAGAGCACATGAAGGGCATGGTGCTGCCAGGCACGATGTTCGAGGAAATGGGCTGGAACTACATCGGCCCGATTGACGGCCACGATCTCAAGTCGCTGACACGGACCCTGCGCAACTTGAAGGGTCTGCACGGCCCACAGTTCCTGCACATCGTGACGCGTAAGGGCAAGGGCTATCCGCCGGCCGAGGCCGATCCCATCAAGTGGCACGGCCCCGGGCCATTCGACCCGGTGAGCGGCACGATCTACAAGGAGAAAGCCGAAGGCCCAACGTACTCGCAGGTCTTCGGTCAATGGCTGTGCGATATGGCGGCGCGCGACCCGCGCATCGTCGGGATCACGCCAGCCATGCGCGAGGGCTCGGGGCTGGTGGAGTTCGAGAAACGCTTTCCGGAGCGCTATTTCGACGTCGCGATCGCCGAGCAGCACGCGGTTACGTTTGCGGCGGGCCTGGCCTGCGAAGGCGCGCGCCCCGTGGTCGCGATCTATTCGACATTCCTGCAGCGCGCGTACGACCAGTTCATTCACGATGTCGCGCTCCAGAAGCTGCCGGTCATTTTCGCGCTCGATCGCGCCGGCCTGGTGGGCGGCGATGGCGTCACGCACCAGGGCAGTTACGACCTCACTTTCATGCGCTGCATTCCCAATCTCGTGATCATGGCGCCCGCCGACGAGAACGAGTGCCGGCAGATGCTCTACACGGCCACCACGCTCGACGTGCCGTCGGCAGTGCGCTACCCGCGCGGTCACGGGCCCGGTGTTGCCGTTCAGGAGACGATGCAGGCCCTGCCGGTCGGTCGCGCCCACGTGCGCCGCGAAGGGCGCAGTGGTCTCGCCTTGCTCGCATTCGGCACGATGGTCGCGCCCGCTGAACGCATTGCGGAGCGGCTCGATGCCACGCTCGTGAACATGCGCTTCGTCAAACCGCTCGACGAGGAGTTGGTGGAGCGCCTGGCCGCGCGCCACGCGGCGCTGGTCACGCTGGAAGAAAATACGATCGCGGGCGGCGCCGGCAGCGCGGTGTCCGAGATCCTGGCCGCGCGCGGCATCCAGCTCCCGGTCCTGCACATTGGCCTTCCGGACCGCTTCGTGGAACACGGCTCGCGTGAGGATTGTCTGAAGATGGCCGGGCTCGACCCCCCGGCGCTGGAAGCCGCGATCGAGCGGTTCTGGCGCCAGACGGGCCTGGTTCCTGCGGCCCCGGCGACGGCCTGAGCCGGGGCCTGACTTTGGGTTCTGGGTGCCTTTCGGCCCCTGCGTATAATTCCCTGGAAATCATCGACCGACCGAGTGAGACGCCTTATGGACGCCCGTGCCAAGCCGCACAAGACACCCGCGAGCATCGAAGACGTGCAGGGACGCGCCGATACGCGCGAAATCCCCATCAACCGCGTGGGGGTCAAGGACGTGTATCACCCGGTGCGCGTCAAGGACCGCTCGAACGGCGAGCAGCACACCATCGCGAACTTCAACATGTATGTGAACCTGCCGCATCACTTCAAAGGCACGCACATGTCGCGCTTCATCGAAATCCTGCACCACGAGCGCGAGATCTCGGTGGATTCATTCCGCGCCATGCTCGAGGAGATGACGCAGCGGCTCGACGCCGACGCCGGCCACATCGAGATGTCCTTCCCGTACTTCGTGATGAAGAAGGCGCCGGCCACGGGCGTCGAGAGCCTGATGGACTACCGCGCTTCCTTGATCGGCGAGCGGCGCGACGGACGCAACGAGCTGTGGCTGAAGGTCGTGGTGCCCGTGACCAGCCTCTGCCCCTGCTCGAAGAAGATCTCCGACTACGGCGCCCACAACCAGCGCTCGCACATCACGATCTCCGCCAAGATCAGCGAGCACATCTGGATCGAGGAGCTGATCGAGATGGCGGAGCAGGAAGCCTCTTCCGAGCTCTTTGGCATTCTCAAGCGCCCGGACGAGAAGTACGTGACCGAAAGGGCCTACGACAATCCGAAGTTCGTCGAGGACATGGTGCGCGACATCGCGGTGCGCCTGAACAAGGAGGGGCGGGTGCTGGCGTACGTGGTGGAATCGGAGAACTTCGAGTCCATCCACAACCATTCCGCGTACGCGCTCATCGAGCGCGACAAGGACAAAGGCAAATCGCGCTCGAAGTGAGCGCGCCGGGTATCAGGCGATCTTGCGCTCGACGTTCTGCAGCCGGCTGATGAGGCTGCGCAGGAACACCTTGTTGAAGCGCAACTGGCAGGATGCGGACACCTGCTCGAGCAGGGTCGAGCTCACCTTCATCACCGTGACCTCGCCGTCCGCCTTGATGGTTGCGGTGCGCTTGGCACCGCGCACGTAGCTCGTCTCGCCGAAGCAGTCGCCGCTCTCGAGCCGACCCACCACCTTGCCGTGGCGCTCCACCGCGACCTGGCCCGAGACGATGATGTAGAAGCGATCGTCCATCTCGCCTTCCTTCACGATCTCCTCGCCGCTGGTGTAGTCCTGCCACGCGCTCGCGCGCAGCACTTCCCAGATCTCACCGTGTGAGAAGTCGTGAAAGAACTTCAGCCGCCGCAGCAGGCTGAACTGCTCCTGGCTGTCGATGCGCTCGTAGTGGGCGCGCAGCTTCTGATGCACGCGCGTGAGCTCGGCGGCGAAATCCAGACCGCTCTGGTAACGCTTCTCGGCGTCCTTCTGCAGCGCGTTCGCCACCACGTTCTCGAGCTCCTCGGGGATGTCCTGGCGCAACGTGTGGATGGGCGGCGCCGTCGCGAATACGATCTGGTGCAGGAGCTTGGAGAGGTTGCCGGCCCGAAACGGGCGAAAACCCGTCAACATCTCGTACATCACCGCGCCGAGCGAGTAGAGATCCGAGCGCGGCGTGATCTGCGCATTCTGCACCTGCTCGGGTGACATGTAGCTCGGACTGCCCGCGATGCCCTGGATCGAGGAAATGTCCGAGTCCGCCACCAGCGCGATGCCGAAGTCGATGATGCGCACGTCGCTGTCGATCGTGAGCATGATGTTGCTCGGCTTGATGTCGCGGTGGATCACGCCGCGGCTGTGCGCATAGTTGAGCGCCTTGGCGCACTTGAAGACGATTTCGACCACGTCGTCGACCCGCAGCAGGTTGTCGGGCCGGCAGTACGCTACCAGGGTGCGCGCGCCCTGCACGTGCTCGGTGACGATGTAGCAGTGGCCGTTCTCTTCGCCCGCGTCGTAGATCGGCAGGATGTTCGGATGCTGGAGCATGCCGACCATGTGCGCCTCGGACAGGAACATCTTGCGGGCGACGCGCTGACGCTCCTCGTCGCCGCCGGTCTCCATGTTGTAGACCTTGATCGCGACGTCGCGTCCGTAATAGGGGTCATGCGAAAGATAGACGACGCCAGTGCTGCCGCGGCCGACCTCGTTGATGATCGGGTACTTGCCGATCTTTTCGGGCACGCCGGGTGGGCGCACGCCCCGTTCTGCGACAACGTTACGAATGGCCGTCCCCTGAGCAAAGACGGGCGGCAGGATACGGAGGGGGTCCCCGTCAATCTGTGATCCAAATCGCGGATCAATTGCCGCTATGCAGCGAGGTTTCTCAGCCTGCCAATTGCGTCCGTTCGGTGACTTCTGATTGACAACGCCGCACGCTTTACTGCGGCAATCCCCTACACAACCGCTTCACAATCCGAAGTGATCGTAGCCACCTGTGCTCACGGGAATTTCCCGGCCACCATCGAAGCAGCGGAGACCTTCGCGCGCGTCGACCACGCCGATCTCGCGCACCGCACAGCTGCAAGTTTTCGCCGCAGCAAGCACTGCAGCACGACGTTCAACGGGCGCCGTGAAACACAACTCGTAATCATCGCCACCGTGCAGTGCCAGCTCGCGCGCACGTTCGAGTCCGTGGCCGCGTAGCAGCTCATCGGAGAGCGGCAGCCTCTCGAGCTCGAGCCGGCCGCCGACCGCACTCGAACTGAGGAGCTTGCCGAGATCGGCGTGCAATCCATCCGATACGTCGATCGCCGCGCTGGCAATGCCACGCAGCGCCAGTCCGAGTTCGACCCGTGGCGCAGGCGTACAGAACCGTTGCACGAGGTAACCGCTGGACGCGTGCCTGCTTTGGTGCTGCAGCAGTTCGAGTCCCGCCGCGGCGTCTCCCGGTGTTCCGCTCACGAAAATGAGGTCGCCCGTGTTTGCACGGTCGCGGCGAAGCGCAGAACCCGCAGGTACCAGCCCGAGGATCTGCAGTGTGAGGGTCAAGGGACCGCGAGTCGTGTCGCCACCGATGAGCGCCACGCGATGACGCAGCGCGAGTTCGCGCAAGCCGCGACTGAACTCGGCCAGCCAGACTTCGTC
The DNA here is from genome assembly GCA_035455565.1 of Steroidobacteraceae bacterium. Classification (GTDB taxonomy): domain Bacteria; phylum Pseudomonadota; class Gammaproteobacteria; order Steroidobacterales; family Steroidobacteraceae; genus DATBVX01. The sequence continues at coordinate 8,618 of DATIEU010000095.1, forward strand.
AGCCGCCGGCAGCGTCAGTGCGAGCGTGCACCACGCGGGTGCGGCGCCCATGGCCGCCATGTCGCTCAGGTTGACCGCGAGGACACGATAACCAATGTGCTCCGGCGTCAATTGCGGTGGGAAGTGCACGCCCGCGACGAGCGTGTCGGTGGCAACCACGAGCTCCGAACCCGACGGCACGCGCACGAGCGCGGCGTCGTCGCCCACGCCCAGCACCACGTCGTCGCGCTTGCCGAAGCCGTCCGCGAAGTAGCGCTCTATGAGCTCGAATTCACCGACTGGCACGGCACGCGTCGCTCGAAGGGCAGCTAAGGTAAACGCTCGGCGGAACGCAGGCTCGCCGCGGCGCGATCCAGCACCGCGTTGACGAACTTGTGGCCGTCGGTGGCGCCGAAGCGGCGCGCCAGCTCCACGCCCTCGTTGATGACCACGCGGTACGGCACGTCGGGACGCGACTTGAGCTCGTACGCACCGATCAGGAGGATCGCGTGCTCGATCGGGTCGAGGTTACTCAGCGGGCGATCGATGAAACCGGCGAGCTCGGCATCGAGATCGCTGCGGGCGCCGCTCACTTTCTCGACCAGCTCGCGGAAATACTCCGCATCGGCGCGCGCCGTGTCTTCCTTGGCGAGGTAGTGCTGATGCAGATCCTGCCAGGGCTGCGCATTGAACTGCAGCTCATAGAGCGCCTGCATCGCGAGCTTTCTCGCCACCGAGCGGGCACGCGAAGAGCCGTGCGCTGTGGATGGTTTCGCCATACCGTGCGCGCCTCAGCGGCCCAGCTGGCGCAGCAGGTTCGCCATCTCGATGGCCGTGACCGCGGCCTCGGCGCCCTTGTTGTTTTCGTTCTTGGTGCCGGCACGATCGATGGCCTGCTGCAACGTGTCCGTCGTGAGCACGCCAAAAGCGATCGGCACGCCCGACTGCATCGAGAGCTCCGTGATGCCGCGCGCGCATTCGCCGGCGATGTAATCGAAGTGCGGCGTCTCGCCACGCACCACCGCACCGAGGGCAATGATCGCATCGTGCCGGCGTGCCGCGAGCACGCGCGCGATGGCGACCGGCATTTCGAAGGCACCCGGGACGCGGATCAGCTCGACGCGCTCCGCCGAGGCGCCGTGGCGCTCGAGTGCATCCACCGCCCCGCGAATGAGGCTCGCGACAATGAACTCGTTGTAGCGCGAGGCGATGATCGCGAAACGCAGGTCACGCGCCTGGTGATCGCCTTCGATGGTGCGAATGTCTTTCATGGGCAGTCTCAAGGGCAACTCTGCACAGGTGTCATGGGCGCGACCGGTCTCCGCAAGCTTCTGGCTAGGCGCCGAGGCGCAGTCGATATGTCGATATCGACAAGACTCGCAACGACGCCAGCAGCTTGCCGAGGCCGCGTCCCGTGCGGGTTGCGCCGCGAACGGGCATCTGCGTCGTTCCAGCGTTTGCCAATGGAGACAACCATTGGCTGCACGCTGCGCCTAGCAGCTGCACCGTTGGCGACGCAACGCGCCTCATGAGACCTGTGCAGAGTTGCCCTAAGGAGCGGCAATTATAGCCGAACCCCGCCCGCCGCCCGCGTTCAGTCGCTGTCGACGTACTCCGTGACCTCGAGGTCGAACGCCGAGATCGCACGCATCTGTCGCGGGGCGCTCAGCACGCGCATGCGTCTCACGCCCAGGTCCTGCAGGATCTGCGCGCCGATGCCGTACGTCCGCAGCTCGCGCGTGCCTTCACCGCGCGCGCCGGCCTGCGGCGTTTGCAGGGATCGGATGGCCTCGAGCAGCTCATTGGGCGCTTCGGCCTGGTGCAGGATGACGACCACACCATTGTCTTCCTCAGCGATCCGGCGCAACGCGTCCCGCAGTGGCCGACCGCGCTCGCCATGGATGCCGATGAGATCGCGCACCGTATCGGTCAGTTGCACGCGCACCAGCGGCGGGCGCTTGGCATCGAGCGTCCCGCGCACCAGCGCCACGTGAAGTTCGCGATTCACGTGATCCTGGTAGCAGCACAGGCGAAATTCGCCAAAGTCGGTGCTCACTACCTGGTCGGAAATGCGCTCAACCGAGCGCTCCCTGCGCAACCGGTGGCGAATCAGGTCCGCGATCGAGCCGACTTTGAGCGAATGGAGGCGTGCGAATTCGATGAGCTCGGCGCTGCGCTTCATGGTGCCGTCGTCGTTCACGATTTCGCACAGAATGCCGGTGAGCGAGGCAAAGCCGGCGAGCCGCACCAGATCGACGGTGGCCTCGGTATGTCCCGCGCGAACCAGCACGCCGCCCGGCGTGTACCGCAGCGGGAAGATGTGTCCCGGCCGCGCGAAGTCGTCGGGCTTCGAGGCCGGATCGGCGAGCGCGCGAATGGTCCGCGCCCGATCGTGCGCCGAGATGCCGGTCGTCGTGCCGTGGCGGTAGTCGACCGAGATCGTGAAGGCGGTGCGGTGCGATTCGGTGTTCTCCGGCACCATCTGCGGCAGGCGCAACTCCTGCAACCGTTCGCCGAGCATCGGCTGGCAGACGATGCCGCTCGTGTAGCGCACGAAGAACGCGATGGCCTCGGCCGTCACCGACTCCGCAGCCATGATGAGATCCGCCTCGTTCTCGCGTGCCGCATCGTCCATCATGACGACCATGCGGCCCGCGCGGATCTCGGCGACGATTTCGTCGATGCTGTTCATGTCACCGTGCCTGCCAGCCTCTCGAGGTAACGCGCCAGCAGGTCGACTTCCACGTTGACCCGGTCACCCGTTCCGAGTGCGCCGAGCGTGGTGACCGTGAGTGTATGCGGAATCAGGCTGACGCCGAAGCGCGCGCCCTCGACCTCGTTGACCGTCAGGCTCACGCCATCGATGCAGATCGAGCCCTTCGGTGCGACATAGCGAGCGAGTGGCGTCGGAATCTCGACCTCGAAGCGCCACGAACGACCGTCTTCCCGGCGCGACGCGAGCCGGCCTACACCGTCGATGTGGCCGGCCACCAGGTGGCCGCCCAGCGGCTCGCCGGCGCGCAAAGCGAGCTCGAGATTGACGGCGCGCCCGACCGCCGCAGCACCCAGGGTGGTGCAGGCGAGTGTTTCGCGCGAAACATCGGCGACAAATCCGCGTTCCGTGAGTCGAGCGATCGTGAGACACACACCGCTCACCGCAATGCTGTCCCCCACTTTCGACTCCAGGAGATTCAGCTCGCCCGGCGAGATCTCGAGCTCGAGATCACCTTGCCGCGCTTGCAGCGCGCTGATCGTGCCGATGGCTTGAACGATGCCAGTGAACATGGCGGCGATCAGGATGTACGGGCGGTCGCGGGTGGCCGTACCGGTCGCGCGATGACACGCAGGTCCGGGCCGATCATTCGCGTCTCGAGGATCTCGAGCTGGCGGCGCTCCTTGAGCGAGCGCAGCTCCGGCAGCTCGAACATGCCGCGGGCGGAGCCGCCCAGGATGCTGGGCGCGAAGTAGATCACCAGCTCATCCACCAGCCCGGCGGCGAGCAGGGCGCCGGACAAAAAGGCTCCGGCCTCCACCCAGACCTCGTTCATCTCCATCTGCGCCAGCCGCGTCATCAACTGGCGCAGGTCGATGCCGCCCGCGGCGCGACGCGTCGCTTCGATGCGAATCCCGCGCGCTTCGAAGGGACGGTGTTGCTCGCCTTCGGGCACGTTGGTGACGATCAACGCCTCGCCCGGCGGTGAGAGCACTCGCGCCGTGGCGGGCGTGCGCAATTCGCTGTCGGCGATCACGCGCAGCGGCTGACGTTTCGCCGGGCTGCCGTCGGGAAGGCGTGCATTGAGCTGCGGATCGTCACGCAGAACCGTAGCCGAACCCGTGAGAATCGCCGAGCTCCGAGCGCGCCAGTCCTGTACATCGGCACGCGCTGCCTCACCGGTGATCCATTGACTCTCGCCGTTGGCGAGCGCCGTGCGTCCGTCGAGGCTTGCGGCGAGCTTCACGCGCACCCACGGCATGCCCTGCTCCATGCGCTGGACGAATCCGCAGTTGAGCGTCCGGGCTTCCGTTGCGAAGAGGCCCGCCTGCGTTTCGATGCCGGCGGTCTCGAGACGCTTGATGCCGGCACCACGCTCGCGCGGATTGGGATCGATCATGCCGATCACGACACGCACGGGACGCGCCGCCAGCACCGCATCCACACAGGGCGGTGTCCGGCCGAAGTGCGTGCACGGCTCTTGCGTGATGTAGAAAGTCGCGCCAGCGGCACGTTCGCCCGCAGCCCGCAATGCGTTCACTTCGGCGTGCGCTTCGCCCGCGCGCTGGTGAAAACCCTCACCGACGATCCTGCCCTCGTGCGCGATGACACAGCCCACGCGTGGGTTCGGGTCGGTCGTGTCGAGCCCGCGTGCGGCGAGCTCGAGTGCGCGCGTCATGCACTGCCGGTCGAAGTCGCTGAAGTCCGCCACGTTCAGTCCTTCTTGTCCGGGCGTGGCAGGAGCGAAAGCTGATCGGCGCTCGCCTCGCGCCGCCGCCGATGGCGCAACCGCTCGATCTCCTCGCGAAATGCTTCCACGTCCTGGAAGCTGCGGTAGACCGAAGCGAAGCGCACGTACGCCACTTCGTCGAGGTGTCTCAGTTCCTCCATCACCAGCTCGCCGAGTCGACGCGCCGGGACCTCGCGCTCGCCGAGCGCGCGGATTTTCTGCTCGATGCGCGAAATGGCCTCATCGATCGCCTCGCTCGGCACCGGCCGCTTCTCGAGCGCCTTGAGCATGCCGGCACGCAACTTCTGCTCGTCGAACGGCTCGCGACCGCGATCGCTCTTGACCACCTGCGGCATGACGAGCTCGGCGGTCTCGAATGTCGTGAAGCGCTCGCTGCACTTCAGGCACTCGCGACGGCGCCGGATCTGGCTGCCCTCGCCCGCCAGGCGCGAATCGATGACCTTGGTCTCGACGTGATTGCAGAAGGGGCAGTGCATCGTGAGCCCCCAGGGCAAGTCTGCCCTGCCCTCACGCGTACACGGGAAAACGACCGCAGAGCTCGAGCACCCGGCGGCGCACCTGCTCGATCAGCGTCGCGTTCCCGAGATCGGAGAGCACATCCGCAATCCAGTGGCTCAACGTCTCGACCTCGCGAATGCCGAAGCCGCGCGTGGTAATGGCCGGTGTCCCCATGCGCAGGCCGCTGGTGACGAAGGGCGGCCGCGGATCGTTGGGCACGGCGTTCTTGTTGACGGTGATGTAAGCGCGCTGAAGCGCGGCATCCGCATCCTTGCCCGTGATGTTGCGTTCGATGAGATCGACGAGAAACAGATGATTGTCCGTGCCGCCCGAAACGATCTTGAACCCGCGCTCGGTCAGCACGCGGCACATGGCGCGCGCATTCGCCAGCACCTGTTTCTGGTATTCAATGAACTGCGGCTCGAGCGCTTCCTGGAGCGCGACCGCCTTGGCCGCGATCACGTGCATCAGCGGACCGCCCTGCATCCCGGGGAAGACCATGGAGTTGAGCTTCTTGGTGATCTCATCGTTCTGGCGCGCGAGGATCAGTCCGCCGCGCGGCCCGCGTAGCGTCTTGTGCGTGGTGGTGGTCGTGACATCCGCGATCGACACCGGGTTCGGATAGATCCCGACGGCGCAGAGTCCCGCGACGTGCGCCATGTCGACCACGAGGTAGGCACCGACGGAATCGGCGATGGCGCGAAACCGCTGCCAGTCGATGACGCGCGAGTACGCCGAGAATCCCGCGACCACGATGCGCGGCTTGTGCTCGCGCGCCAGGCGCTCGACCTGCTCGTAATCGATGAGGCCGGTCGCGGGGTCGAGACCATACTGCACGGCCTTGAACACCTTGCCCGAGAAATTGACCTTGGCGCCGTGTGTCAGGTGTCCGCCGTGGTCAAGGCTCATGCCGAGGAGCGTCTCGCCAGGTTCCATCAGGGCGAAGTAGACCGCGGCATTCGCCTGCGAACCCGAATGCGGTTGCACGTTCGCGTAAGCCGCACCGAACAACCGCTTGGCCCGGTCGATGGCGAGCTGCTCCGCGATATCGACGTACTCGCAGCCGCCGTAGTAGCGCTTTCCGGGGTAACCCTCGGCGTACTTGTTCGTGAGTACACTGCCCTGCGCTTCCAGGACACGCGGGCTCGCGTAGTTTTCGGAAGCGATCAGTTCGATGTGCTCTTCCTGGCGGCGGCGCTCGCCATCGAGCGCGCGCTTGAGCTCCGGGTCGAATGCCTCGACGGTCATCCTCGCATCAAACATTTGCCACTCCGGGGGAATGAGGTCAGTGCCCGTCCGCGCGGGCTCCGGGAGCAGATTCTAGCAGGCGAAGCGGTGCGAACCGGCGGGTCAGGCGGATTCGACGAACGCGCGCACCACGCGCGTCCAGGCTCGCGCCAGGTTGCGGCGGTTGTACCCGCCGCCGCCCATCGCGAGCACGCGCCCATTCGCCGTTTCTTCTGCCAGGGCGCAGAGGCGCTCCGCCGCATGGGCGTGCGCCTCTTCGCTGTAGCGCAGGTGGGTGATGGGATCGCCTTCCAGGCTGTCAGCACCGCACTGGAACAGGATGAACTCGGGGCGCGCGGCCTCGAGGTAGGTTTCGACGCGCTCCCAGGCCTCGCGGAACTGGTCGTCGCCCGCACCGGGCGGCATCGGCAGGTTGAGTTTCGTGCCCACCGCCCGCCCCACGCCGGTTTCCGAGGCTGCACCCGTGCCGGGATAGAGGAAACGGCCGTCTTCGTGGATATCCGCGAACAGCAGGTCCGGATCGTCCTCGAAGCTGTAGAACACGCCGTCGCCGTGGTGGGCGTCGATGTCGACGTAGGCGACTCGCCGGACACCGAAACGCCGCCGCAGGATTTCGGCCGCCACGCCACAATCGTTGAAGACGCAGAAACCGGCCGCGTGCCCGCGCGAGGCGTGATGCAGCCCTGCAATCGGAATGAACGCGCGCCGCACATCGCCCGCCATGATGGCTTCGAGCGCCGTGAGCGTCGCACCTACGACGTTGCTGGCCGCTTCGAACACGCCACGAAACGCCGGCGTGTCGCCCGCATCGAGGAAGCCCGTGCCGCTCGCCGAGCGTTCGACGACCAGGTCTACGTAAGCAGGCGTGTGGAAGGTTTCCAGCTCTTCGCGGCGCGCGCGGCGCGGCTCGAGCGCGTGCACCGACTGATCGAGTGCCTCGGACTTGAGCTCGCGCATGAAGGCGTCGTGCCGATCCGGCCCGAAGGGATGGCCATCCGGGAAGCCGTACCGCGCGATCTTTTCCCCGGCCACGAGTGCGACCGGCGCTTTCCTCGCAGGCGCCATCCGATACCCCTAGCGGACGCGGTAGCCTAGCACAGCGCCTTCGGGGATAATGCGCGGCCTTTTTTCCCGCAACCGCGCGGCTTGCCGCGCCGAGACCATGCCCCAGTACATCTACACCATGAACCGGGTATCCAAGGTGGTACCCCCGAAGCGCGTCATCCTGCGCGACATTTCCCTGAGTTTCTTCCCGGGCGCGAAGATCGGCGTGCTGGGCCTCAATGGCGCCGGCAAGTCGACCTTGCTCAGGATCATGGCCGGCATCGACCGCGAGGTCGATGGCGAAGCGCGCCCGCAGCCCGGCATCAGGGTCGGCTTCCTCCCGCAGGAACCCGAGCTCGATCCGACTCTCACTGTGCGCGCCGTCGTTACGGAAGGGGTCGGCGAGACGCAGCAACTCATCGACCGCTTCAATGCCATCAGCGACCGCTTTGGCGAGGCGCTCGAAGAGGCTGAGATGCAGAAGCTGATGGATGAGCAGGCGAAGCTGCAGGACGCGATCGATGCCGCGCAAGGCTGGGAACTGGAGCGCCAGCTCGAGATTGCCGCGGACGCGCTGCGCCTGCCACCGTGGGACGCCAAGATTTCAACGCTCTCGGGCGGCGAGAAGCGCCGCGTAGCGCTTTGTCGCCTGCTCCTCTCGGAGCCCGACATGTTGCTGCTCGATGAGCCCACCAACCACCTCGACGCCGAATCGGTCGCGTGGCTCGAGCGCTATCTCGAGGAATATCCGAGTACGGTTATCGCGGTCACGCACGATCGCTACTTCCTCGACAACGTCGCCGGCTGGATCCTCGAGCTCGACCGCGGCCACGGCATTCCCTGGCACGGCAACTACTCCTCGTGGCTCGAGCAGAAGGACGCCCGGCTCGCGCAGGAGGAAAAGCAGCAGGAGGCGCTGCGCCGATCCTTGCAGCGCGAGCTCGAGTGGGTGCGTGCCAATCCCAAGGCACGCCAGGCAAAAAGCAAGGCACGCGTGCAGCGGTACGAGGAGCTTGCGTCGACGGAATTCCAGAGGCGCAACGAGACCAACGAGATCTACATTCCGCCGGGCCAGCGGCTCGGCGAGCTCGTCATCGAAACGACCAATCTGCGCAAAGGCTATGGCGAGCGGCTCCTCATCGAGGACCTGAGTTTCCGGCTGCCCGCGGGCGGCATCGTCGGCATCATCGGCCCCAACGGCGCCGGCAAGACCACGCTCTTTCGCATGCTCACCGGCCAGGAAAAGCCGGACGCGGGAGAGATCCGGGTCGGCCCCACGGTGCAACTCGCGTACGTCGACCAGTCGCGGCGCTCGCTCGACGATTCGAAGACTGTCTGGGAGGAGATTTCAGGCGGCCAGGACATCATCCGCGTGGGCGCGTACGAGACGCCGTCGCGCGGCTACGTCGGCCGTTTCAATTTCCGCGGCGTTCAGCAACAACAGATGATCGGGGAGCTGTCGGGCGGCGAGCGTAATCGCGTGCATCTCGCCAAGGTGCTGCGCACCGGCGGCAACGTGCTGCTGCTCGACGAGCCCACCAACGATCTCGACGTTGAGACTCTGCGCGCACTCGAAGAGGCGCTGCTGTCGTTCCCCGGGTGCGCGGTGGTGATCTCGCACGATCGCTGGTTCCTCGATCGCATTGCCACGCACATTCTGGCGTTCGAGGGCAATTCCGAGGTGGTGTGGTTCGAGGGCAATTACGCCGAGTACGTCGATGACTTCCACCGGCGCCGCGGCACCGACGCCGATCAGCCGCATCGCATTCGCTACAAGCCGCTCAACGCGTAAGGCGCTGGTGGACGAGGCCTCGACCGGGGAGGTCTTTCCCGGAACGCCGTGAATACATCCCTGTAGGCTCCGTCGAAAACATCCCTGTTTTCGGCGGTCCGGAAAAGACCTCCCCGGTCAAGTCCTCGTCGGAACGGTTTGCACCGGCGGCGTACGGACTATCTCCGCGATGCCTGCGAACACCAGGCGCAGGTGCTGCTGGAACGGCGCGAAGCGTGGATCGGCGCTGGCCCGCTCGGGCTGACCCTCGGTCATGTAGAGCCGCTGGCACATCTCGATCTGCAGCGACTGCACGCCCGCGAGCGAGCAATAGTGGGCCGTGATGTAGCCGCCCTTGTACGGCTCGTTGACGCTCACCTGCAAACCCTGCGCCGCGAACAGCTCGCTCACGCGCGCCGTGAAGGCCGGATCGCAGGTCGCGCGATCGCGGTCGCCGAGATAGATGTCTTCGTTCAGGGCGCCGTGCAGCCGGCTCGCGCGAGATTCGACGCTGTGCGCATCGATCAGGTAGGCGTAGCCGAAGCGCGCGACCTTCTCGCGCAGGCGCTGCTCGAGCGCGGCGTGATACGGGCGGTGAAAGCGCTCGAGGCGACGGCCTACTTCGGTCGCCGACGGCGAACGACGCCAGATCGGTTCGCCCTGGAAGCTCTCCGTCGGCACCAGGCCGGTCTCGAATCGCCCCGGATAAAGCGGACGCGCATCGGGCGGACGGTTCAGGTCGATGACGAAGCGATGGTGAGTCGCATGGATCACGTCGACGCCGAGCGCGGGCAGGAACGTGTAGAGCTCGTGCAGCGCCCAATCGGTCATCAGCTGCGCAGCAATGTCCTTGTGAGCGAACTGCGCCACGATCTCCGCGGGCACGAACGTGCCCGTGTGCGGAATGCTCACCAGCAACGGAATCTCGGCGACGCTGGCCGGCCAATAACGCCAGACGGGCGGTGTTTCAGTCGTGGCAGACATGGGCCCTATGCCGCGGCCGTGGAATGGAGCTTGCGCATGACGTCGGGAAAGCGCGCGATTGCGGCGGGCAACGCCAGCTCACCCTGCTCCACGAGTCGCTCACCGCCCACGTACACGGCGGCAACTTGCGCCGCGCTGCCACCGATGAGCCAGGCGTCGAGTGCCTGCTGCACGGACAGGCCTGCGAACAGGGAGTCCGCGACCTCGAGCGCGACGAAGTCCGCGAACGCGCCCACTTCGAAAGCTCCGACCGGCTGGCCCAATGCGCGTGCGCCGACTGTCGCGGCCTGATTCCACAGTGTCGCGCCCAGGCTGTCGCCACCGGCCAGCACCCCACGGCGCTGCTCGCGCAGACGCTGGCCGTACTCCGCGAGCCGCAGCTCCTCGATTGCGTCGATGCGCGCGTTGCTGTCGGAGCCAATCGCGAAGGTTCCGCCGCGCGCCGCGAATTGCGCCAGCGGAAACAGGCCGTCACCCAGGTAGGCTTCCGTCAGAGGACACAGCACGAGGTTTGAGCCGCGGCTCAGGATCACATCGAGCTCCTGCGGTTCGGCATGCGTCGCGTGGACGAGGTTCCAGCGCTCATCGAGGTGAATGGTGCGTGCCAGGCATTCGATTGGCGGCACGCCATAGCGTTCGCAGCACTCGAGAACTTCCTGCCGCTGCTCCGACACATGAATGTGGATCGGCGACTGCGGACCGAGGAGGTCGTCGGCCAGCTCGACCAGTTCCGGCAGCACATCGACCGACACGGCGCGCAGCGAATGCGGCGCCACGCCACACGGCTCGCCCGCGAGCTGTTCGAGGAGGCGCGCAAACTCATCGAGAGTACGATGCACAAAGCGCCGTTGCGCCGCCGTGGGCGGACGCCCGAAGCCGCCCTGCTGATAAAGCACGGGAAGCAGCGTCAGGCGGATGCCCACGTCGCGCGCCGCGGTGCGAATCGCGAGCGCCATCTCGGCGGTCGGCGCACCGTCGCGAGCGTGGTGCAGGTAATGAAACTCGCCAACTGAGGTAAAGCCTGCGCGCAACATGTCGGCGAATGCGCGCAGGGCGACTATGTAGAGATCCTCCGCATCGAGCGCGTTGGCGATCCGGTACATCGTCTCGCGCCAGCTCCAGAACGAATCGTTGGCCGAGGTCTCCCGCACCCCGGCGAGCGCGCGCTGAAAGGCGTGGCTGTGCGCGTTGGGCATGCCTGGCACGACGAGCGCCGCATCCCAGGGCCCCGCCGGCGCCGGGTCGATGCACGCGATGCGCCCCCGGTCATCGACGCTGATTCGCCGTCCGTGCTCAAGCCCCGCACCCGACAACACGTATTCAAAACTGAGCTGGCGCAGCATACCCTTGTGCTAGTTCGGCCCGGGTGAGGAATGGTGTTCGATCTACGCGTCGACAACGCGCGATTGTATCCGATGGACGGCTCGGCCCGTCCGAGCGCGTCGCGTTCCTTTGCCGTGAGCAATGGTCGCATCGCGGCGTTCGATGACGCGGCACCCGCGCGATCGGTCATCGACGCCCGGGATGCCGTCGTCCTGCCCGGCCTGATCGACTGCCACACGCATGCCGTGTTCGCCGGCAATCGCATGAACGAACACCGCCTCAAGCTCCAGGGCGCAAGCTATGCGCAAATCGCGCAGGCGGGTGGCGGGATCATGTCCACCGTGCGCGCCGTGCGCGCCGCGAGCGAGCAGCAACTCGTGGCTGAGTCGCGTCCGCGCATCGCTGCGCTCGCGGCCGACGGTGTGACCACGCTCGAGATCAAGAGTGGCTATGGTCTCGACGTCGACAACGAGCTCAAGATGCTGCGCGCCATCCGGGTGCTGGCGGGGGAATCGTCGTGCCGGATCGAGGCCACTTTTCTGGGGGCCCACACAGTGCCACCCGGCATCACGCGGGAATCCTACGTGACGAGGATCTGCGAGGACATGCTGCCACGCGTGCGCGCCGAGGCTCTCGCCGGTTGCGTCGACATCTTCATCGAGTCGATAGCGTTCGATCTGCACGACGCGCGACGGATCCTCGCGTGCGCACGAGAACACGGTCTCAACGTGCGGGCACACGCCGAGCAGCTCAGTGCTTCGGGTGCCGCCGCCTTGGCGGCCGAGCTCGGTGCGCTGTCCTGCGACCATCTCGAGTACCTGGATGAAGCCGGTGCCCGCGCGATGGCACGAGGCGGCTGCGTTGCGGTGCTGCTTCCCGGCGCTTACTACTTCCTGCGCGAAACGCGGCGCCCGCCGGTGCCGCTCTTGCGAGAGCACGGCATCGCGATGGCGGTGGCATCCGATCTCAACCCGGGCACCTCGCCGGTGGCGAGCCTGCTGACCGCGCTGCACATGAGCGTCACCCTGTTCGGCCTCACGCCCGACGAAGCGCTGCTCGGTGTCACGTGTCACGCTGCGCGGGCTCTGGGCCGCGACGACATCGGCAGTCTCACGCCGGGTCGTCGCGCGGACTTCACGCTGTGGGATGTGCCCGAGCCAGAATTCCTGACTTACCAGCTCGGCGGCCTCAAGCCCCGGGCGATCTTCATCGAGGGGGAGCGCGTGGGTCCGATATGAGCAAGCACTGGCAATTGACCGGAAGCGACGTAACGCTCGCAGCATTGGCGCAGTTCGAGCGCTCCCGGCGGCGGGTCAGTGTGAGCGCCGACGCCCTGCAACGGGTCACTGCGAGTCATGAAGCCGTCGCCGCGGCTGTGTCCGCAGGGCGCGTGAGCTACGGCATCACCACGGGCTTCGGCGCTTTCGCCAATCGCCAGATCCCGCCGCACAAGGTCAAGGAGTTGCAGCTCAACCTGGTGCGCAGTCACAGCTGCGGCGTCGGTGCGCCCCTGGCGGCCCATCTCGTGCGCCGCATTCTGCTCCTCAAGGCCAACAGCCTCGCGGCGGGTCATTCCGGCGTGCGGCCCGTCGTCATCGAAACGCTGCTCGCCCTGCTCAATCATGATGTGTTGCCGGTGATTCCGGCGCGCGGCTCGGTCGGTGCCTCGGGAGACCTCGCTCCGCTCGCGCATCTCGCGCTCGCCCTCATTGGCGAAGGTGAAGCCCGCCGCGGCGAGAAACTCCTCAGTGGACGCCAGGTGCTCGAGGCCGCGCGCACCACCCCGCTCGAGCTCGAAGCGAAGGAAGGTCTCGCGCTCCTCAACGGCACCCAGCTCAGCACTGCGCTCGCGGTCGAGGGGACGTTGCTGGCGCACGAGCTCCTCGACGCCTCGATCGCGGTCGGCGCGCTCACAGTGGATGCGCTCGCGGGCAGCTACACGCCCTTCGATGAGCGTATCCACGCGGCGCGCGGCCTGCGCGGCCAGATCGAAGTGGCTGCACGCTTTCGCCAATTGCTGACCGACAGCGAGATCAAGCGCAGTCACGAGAACTGCGACCGGGTGCAGGACCCCTACGCAGTCCGCTGCATGCCGCAAGTGTTCGGCGCCGTGGCCGACACGCTGGCGCACGCGCGCGGAGTGCTCGAAGCCGAGTGCAACGGCGTTTCCGACAATCCGTTGATCTTCGGCTCGGACATCCTCTCCGGCGGCAACTTCCACGCGGCACCGCTCGGCTTCGTGAGCGATTTCCTCGGCATCGCCGTGGCCGAGCTTGCGAGCATGTCGGAGCGGCGCACGGACCTGCTGGACCGGCGCGTGAATCCGAACCTGAACATGTTTCTCACCAGCGAACCCGGCGTCGAGTCGGGCTTCATGATTGCGCACGTCACTGCGGCGGCGCTCGCATCCGAGAACAAGACGCTGGCCCATCCCGCATCAGTGGACAGCATCCCGACTTCCGCGGGCCAGGAAGACCACGTGAGCATGGCACCGTGGGCCGGCTTCAAGCTGCTGCGCATTTGTGAAAACACCGTGCAGGTGCTTGCGATCGAGCTGCTGGCCGCGGCCCACGCTATCGATTCCATGCGCCCGCTACGCTCGACGCCGCTCCTCGAAAAGCTGCATGCATTGGTGCGTGCGCACGTGCCCTTCGATCCCAAGGACCACCGCCTGGATCGCGACATCGGGCTGCTCGCCGAGCTGGTGCGCACCGGCGCGGTCAGCGAGTTCGTGCGCGGCGCTGCGCCGCGCACGTAGCGCATGGGACCACCCGCGGGGCCGTTATGTGATGCCGACCTGTGTGCCGCGCGGCTTCTGCTACACTGAAATCATCGTCCGCGACTCGAGGGGATCAGCGGCCGATCACGAGGACAGAAGAACATGTCGGTGCACATCGACAATCTCGGCCGGCTGCATCACGACCAGGAACAGCATCTCGCGGTCACCTGCTCCCACTGCGAGGTGTTCTCGCACATCACGCCGATCGCAGTTCCTCAATACGAGCAGCTGGTCGCTTTTCATCCGAAGCAGGTCGGCATCGTGTTCCGCTGCGATTCCTGCAACGCGCCGGTATTCCTGCGCTTCAACGTCAAGATGTACGCCGCCAACCGCGTGGAGCTCGCGACCACCTTCGTGGAGCTCGAGCGGGCGCGCGAGAAATTCTCCTTCACGTATCTCCCTGAGGAAGCCGAGGCGCTCTTCAAGGAAGCGCTCACCACCTATTCCGCCGCGGCGTTCAACGCCTTCGCCTCGATGTGCCGGCGCACGGCCCTGCAGGTGTTCACGGACCTGGGAGATTCGGGGAAGCTGCGACTGTTCGACGAGCTCAACGAGATCCGCCAGCTGGCGGAGATCGACACCGACACCTTCACCGTCGTCAAGCGGGTCATCTTCGACCACGACGGCGAGCCGCGTAATTCGCTGCCCCTCATCGACGCCTACCAGGCGGGCGTGCTGCTCGAAGTCATGAAGGATCTGCTGCACCAGGCGTACGTGCGCAAAGGCCGCCTGCAGCAGGCGATGATGGTGCGCCGGTTCTTCCTCGAGGAATCGCTCCCCCGGATTACGCCGTTGCCGCAGGAACGGGCGTAACTCCTAGTCGATCATCGGCAGATCGACGCCACGCTCGCGTGCCACTTCGATGGCCCGCGCGTACCCGGCATCCGCATGACGCATGACGCCGGTCCCGGGATCGTTGGTGAGCACGCGCTCGAGCGCCGCCGCCGCGCGCTCGGAACCGTCCGCGACGATGACCAGACCGGCGTGCAGTGAATAGCCCATGCCCACGCCGCCGCCATGGTGAAAGCTCACCCAGGAAGCGCCGCTCGCGGTATTGAGGAGTGCATTGAGCAGCGGCCAATCGGCAACGGCATCGCTGCCATCGCGCATGCCCTCGGTCTCGCGATAAGGCGAGGCCACCGAGCCCGAATCGAGGTGATCGCGACCGATGACGATGGGCGCCTTGAGCTCGCCCTGGCGCACCATCTCGTTGAACGCGAGTCCCAGGCGATGCCGTTCCTTGTATCCCAGCCAGCAGATGCGCGCCGGCAGTCCCTGGAAGTGAATGCGCCGTGAGGCGTGATCGAGCCAGCGCAGCAGGTCCTGTTTCTCGGGGAAGAGCTCGCGCGCCCTGGCATCGGTGCGCGCGATGTCTTCCGGATCACCGGACAGCGCGACCCAGCGGAACGGGCCCATGCCCTCACAGAACAGCGGCCGGATGTAGAGCGGCACGAAGCCCTGGAAATCGAACGCATTCGCCACGCCCGCATCGCGCGCCATGGCGCGAATGTTGTTGCCGTAGTCGAACGTGGGAACGCCGCGCCCGTGAAACCCGAGCATCGCCTTCACCTGGTGCGCCATCGAGTCCTTTGCGCGCCGCACGTACTCCTTGGGATGCGCATGACGCAGGTCAGCGGCCTGCTCGAGCGTGAGGCCCAACGGGATGTAGCCATTCAGCGGATCGTGCGCCGAGGTCTGATCGGTGACGAGATGCGGTTGCTGTGAGCCTGCGAGGATGCGCGGGAAGACTTCCGCCGCGTTGCCGAGCAATCCGACCGACACGACCGTGCCGCCCGCGGTCGCCGCCGAGATGCGGCGCAGGGCCTCTTCAAGCGAATCGGCGCGCACGTCCAGGTAGCCGGTCTTGAGCCGCATGTCGATGCGACGCGGGTCGATCTCGACCGAAAGGCTCGAGAGGCCGGCGAAGGTCGCGGCCAGCGGCTGCGCGCCGCCCATGCCGCCGAGTCCGCCCGTGAGCAGCCACTTGCCGGCGCTGCGGCCTTCGTAGTGACGCCGCACGGCTTCCGCGAAGGTCTCGTAGGTGCCCTGGACGATGCCTTGTGAGCCGATATAGATCCACGAGCCCGCCGTCATCTGCCCGAACATCATCAGGCCCTTGCGGTCGAGCTCGAAGAAGTGATCCCAGTTGGCCCAGTTGCCCACCAGGTTGGAGTTGGCGAGCAGCACGCGTGGTGCCCACTCGTGCGTGCGGAACACACCGACGGGTTTGCCGGACTGGACGAGGAGCGTCTCGTCGTTCTCGAGACGGCGGAGCGTGCGCACGATGGCGTCGAAGCATTCCCAGTTGCGCGCCGCGCGCCCGATGCCGCCATAGACCACGAGCTCGCGCGGATTCTCGGCAACTTCCGGGTCCAGATTGTTGTGCAGCATGCGCAGGGCAGCCTCCTGCTGCCAACCCTTGCAACTCAGCTCGCTGCCGCGTGGAGCATGCAGCGCAACGTCACGGAACCGCGTCGTCATTGTCGTTTCCTAGGGCAACTAGCCCACCCACACACGCGCGTTGCGGAAGAGACGCATCCAGCCGCTGTCTTCGCCCCACTCCGCCGGATGCCAGGAGTTGAGCACGGTGCGAAAGACGCGCTCCGGGTGCGGCATGGTGATCGTTATCCGTCCATCAGCATTGCTCAGGCCGGCGATCCCGAGCGGCGAGCCATTCGGGTTCTCGGGATAGTGCTCGGTGGCTGCGCCGCGATTGTCGACGAAGCGGGCGGCGATCAGCCGCTCGCGCACGCAGCGTTCGAGTGCGGCAGCCGAATCGAATTCCGCGCGCCCTTCGCCGTGAGCGACCGCGATCGGCATCATTGATCCCGCCATCGCACGCAGCAGGATCGATGGCGACTCGAGAATCTCGACGCGGCTCAGCCGGGCCTCGTACTGCTCGGAGCGATTGCGCACGAACTGCGGCCAATGCTCGGTGCCCGGGATGAGCTCACGCAAGGCCGAAAACATCTGGCAACCGTTACAAACGCCAAGCGCGAATGTCTCGCGGCGCGCGAAGAAGGCCGCGAACTCATCGCGGGCGCGCGCATTGAAGAGAATCGACTTGGCCCAGCCCTGCCCGGCGCCCAGCACATCGCCATAGGAAAAACCACCACAGGCGATCAGGCCGCGAAACTCAGCGAGGCTGACGCGGCCACGCAGCACATCGGTCATGTGGACGTCGTGGGGCTCGAATCCGGCGCGCAGAAAAGCGGCCGCCATCTCGGTCTGGCTGTTGACACCTTGCTCGCGCAGCACCGCTACCCGCGGGCGCGCGCCGCGACTCACATACGGCGCGGCGATGTCCTCGCCCGGTTCGAAGGTAAGGCGAGCGCTCAGCCCCGGGTCGTCGGCATCCGCCAGGCGCTCGAACTCCTCGTCCGCGCACTGTGGGTTATCGCGCAGCCGCTGCATGCGCCACGAGGTCTCGGACCAGAGCCGACGCAAGGCGGTGCGCGATTCCTCGAGCCGTTGATTGCCCGCCCCAATGCGCAGCGCATCTCCCTCCACCGCCCGCCCGATGTCGTGCGTGAGGGCTTCCAGGTCATGCTGGCGAATCACCGCCCACACCGCATCGAGGTCGTCGGCACGCACCTGGATCACGCCGCCGAGCTCTTCGGCACAGAGCGCAGCGACGGGATCGGAACTCGTCGCCGGAATCGTCACATCGAGTCCGCAATGACCGGCGAAGGCCATTTCGACGAGCGTCACCAGCACGCCGCCATCGGAGCGGTCGTGGTAAGCGAGCACCTGGTTGCGGGCTTTGAGCGCCGTCAGGGCCGCGAAATAGGACTTGAGCAGCTCAGGCGAATCGAGATCGGCCGGCTTCTCGCCCAGCGCTCCGTAGACCTGCGCGAGACACGAGCCGCCGAGTCGATTGCGGCCGCGCCCCAGGTCGATGTGGAGCAAGCGGGTCGGCCCCGTATCGAGCCGCAGCGCGGGCGTCAGCGTGCGGCGCACGTCGCGTACCGGTGCGAACGCCGAGACGATCAGCGACACCGGGGCGACGACACTGCGTGCGCCGGAGCTCTCGTGCCAGCTGGCCTTCATGGACAGCGAGTCCTTGCCGACCGGGATCGTGAGATCGAGCGCCGGACACAACTCCTCACCCACCGCCCTGACCGTAGCGTAAAGCTCAGCATCCTCGCCGGGCTCGCCGCACGCCGCCATCCAGTTCGCCGAGAAGCGCACCTGGTCGAGCTGCTTGATGTCGGCGGCCAAGATGTTGGCAATCGCTTCGCCGATCGCGAGCCGGCCGGATGCCGGGCCATCGACCAGCGCGACCGGCGTTCGCTCGCCCATCGCCATCGCTTCGCCGTTGTAGCCGTCGTAACCCGTGGCTGTCACGGCAACGTCGCTCACCGCTACCTGCCACGGTCCCACCATCTGGTCGCGACAGATGAGACCGCCGACGGTGCGATCGCCGATCGTGATCAGGAAGCTCTTGTCGGCGATCGTGGGCAGGAGCAGCAGGCGTTCGAGCGCGTCACGCAGGTCGACCTGCCTGAGATCGAGCGGTGCTGCGAGTCGCGGCTGACTGCGCACGTCGCGCAGCATCTTGGGCGGCTTGCCGAGAACGACCTCGATCGGCAAGTCGACGGGACGGTTGTCGAACTGCGCATCGTCGATTCGGAGCCATCCGTCCTCGGTGATCTCGCCGATCACCGCGTACGGGCAACGCTCGCGCTCGCAGAGCGCCGCGAGTGTCTCGAGATCGGCCGCGGCAACGGCGAGCACGTAGCGCTCCTGGGCCTCGTTGCACCACACCTCGAGCGGCGACATTCCCGGCTCGGCCGTCGGGATGCGACGAAAATCGATGCGTCCTCCGCGGCGGCTGTGCGCGATCGCTTCCGGCACCGCGTTCGACAAGCCACCGGCACCGACGTCGTGAATGAGCAGGATGGGGTTGCGCTCAGCGAGCGCCCAGCAGCGGTCGATGACTTCCTGCGCGCGCCGCTGGATTTCGGCGTTGCCGCGTTGCACGGACGCGAAGTCGAGATCCTCCTGGCCCGCGCCACTCGTGAGCGAGGATGCGGCGCCACCGCCCAGGCCGATCAGCATGCCCGGTCCACCCAGCACCACGATGCGCGCGCCCACCGGAACATCGCGCTTCTCGACATGCGGGCGGCGGATGTTGCCGAGGCCGCCGGCGATCATGATCGGCTTGTGATAGCCGCGCGTGCGCCCGGGCATATCGCCCGGCAACGCCTGCTCGTAGGTGCGGAAGTAGCCGAGAATGTTCGGACGTCCGAACTCGTTGTTGAACGAAGCAGCGCCGATCGGCCCATCGAGCATGATCTCGAGCGCCGAGGCGGCGCGCGGTGAATGGCCGCGATCGATTTCCCACGGCCGTACGGCGCCCGGTATCAACAGGTTCGACACCGTGAAGCCGGTGAGCCCGGCTTTTGGCTTGGCACCGCGACCACACGCGCCTTCGTCGCGAATCTCGCCGCCCGAGCCCGTCGCTGCACCGGGAAAGGGCGCGATCGCCGTGGGATGGTTGTGCGTCTCGACCTTCATGACCAGATCGACGTGCTCGCGCGTATAGGCGTACACGTGCGAATGCGGATCTGGGTAGAGGCGCGATCCCTGCCAACCCTCGACGACAGCGGCGTTGTCCCGGTAGGCGGACAACACGCCGCGGGAATTGTGCTGGTGCGTGTTGCGGATCATGGCGAATAGCGACTTCGCTTGCCGCTCGCCGTCAATGATCCAGTCGGCGTTGAAGATCTTGTGGCGGCAGTGTTCCGAGTTCGCCTGCGCGAACATCATCAGCTCGATGTCGCTGGGGTCGCGGCCCAGCTTGAGGAAGTTCTCGTGCAGGTAGTCGATCTCGTCCCCGGAGAGCGCGAGGCCGAGCCGGATATTGGCCTCTTGCAGCGCTGCCTGGCCGCGCGTCGCGACCGGTACACGTTCGAAAGGCCGCGGCACGTGGTGCTCGAACAGCACCGTCGCCGACTCGACGTCCCGGAGCGCCGTCTCGGTCATGCGATCGAAGAGCAGTGACGCCAGCGTGGAGAGCGTGGCGCGATCGAGCATGCGGCCGGATCTGATTCGATAGGCGACACCCCGCTCCAGGCGCCGGACGGCCGCAAGGCCACAGACGTGCGCGATGTCGCTCGCCTTGCTCGACCACGGCGAGACCGTGCCGGGTCGGGGCACGACGAGCATGAGGGCGCCGGAGTCGTCCCCCGCAGACCACTTCGGTCCATAGACCAGCAACTTCCCGAGGATTCCGCGCTCGCGCTCGGTGAGCGGACGCTCGATGTCCGCCAGGTGCAGCCAGCGGGCCGACACGCCGGTCACTTCCGGCGCGCGCGTGCGCAGCGCGGACAGGAGCTTGTCTAGACGGAACGGAGAAAGCGCCGGCGAGCCTGGCAGTGACAGCATTGCGAAAGGATGACGCCCGGCCTCAATGGCCCGACGGCGAGGCGCGCATGATACCAGCAGCGTGCGCGTGAGTAATCAGCGGCCCTTGCCGGAGTCGCCCGGCGGCGCGTAAACGGGCGCAGGGAATTGCGCGATGTTCGCCCCCTCGAGCGCGGAAATCTTGCTCACGCCCTGCTTCCTCACTTCGTCGATGCGCACGATTGAATGCAGCGGCAGATATGTGCGTTTGACCCCGGCGAATTCGCTCTTGATGCGCTCCTCGCTCGGATCGAGCACCACGGTGGTGCGTTCGCCGAAAACCAGCTCCT
The DNA here is from genome assembly GCA_035455565.1 of Steroidobacteraceae bacterium. GTDB lineage: Bacteria > Pseudomonadota > Gammaproteobacteria > Steroidobacterales > Steroidobacteraceae > DATBVX01. Next base: position 29,405 of record DATIEU010000095.1, read on the forward strand.
CGACTTCGATGAACCCGAACAAGCCGCCGTGGCTCACCTTGCGGGCGTAAACCTCGTAGACCTTGCCCTGGTTCACGAACATAACCTTGAAAATGTGACTGGTGGCCATCTGGTGCCAAAGGGGGCGCTGCTACTGTGCGCGGCATTATACGGACACTGGCCAAAGTGCGTTCGTCGCCCGGGCAAGAAGCGCGGGTGAGCACGCCGGAGCCGATGTCCACGTGGAGCGAAAGTGGCCATGCGGCCGGCGAGCGCAGGAACGATCGGGCAAGGCGAGGGAAGAAAGATCATGGGTTTGCGGCTCAGAGTTGTCAGCATTCACGCGCAGCTACTCGGGGAGGACGGCACCCGAACGTTCGGCGTTCACGGCGGATCCATCGGCCGCGCCAGCGACAACGACTGGATCCTGCCCGATCCCGATCGTTACATCTCCGGTCACCATGCCCGCGTCGAGTATCGCAACGGCCAGTACTGGCTGATGGATACCAGCTCGAACGGCACTTACGTCAACGATTCCTCCGCGCCGCTCGCGGCCAGTCCTCATGCCCTGAAGGATGGTGATCGACTGCGCCTGGGCGATTATGAGCTGGCGGTCGATCTCGATACGGTCGCCGCTGCGGCACCCGCACAGGAGAAGAGCCGCGCCGTCGACAACGACCTAGGCGCATCGCTCGACCTGGGATCGCTGCTCGCAAACGAGGACAGCTCAGCGCGTGCCCGTCCTGTGAACGCCTATGGCCAGGCGATCGAACTGGAACCGATCGGCGGCCCCGACGTGGCGCTCGAGCCGCGTTCGCGCCTCCCGGCGCGTGATCGTGATTCGGCGACGCCCAAGGAATCGGTGCCATGGAATCTCTCGACACGTCGCCGCGTCGAACCTTATCGCAATCCGGGCAAGGCTTCGGCGGCTGAGGCCGCTGCCGCGCCCAGCACATCCGAGCCGGCATCGAACGGCGACAACGGACTGCATGCCTTGTGCCGCGGCGCCGGCATCGATCCAGCGAGCATCCCCACTGCCCTGCAGCCGCAGGCAGTGCAGATCGCGGGGCAGATCCTGCGCGAGCTCTCGATGGGCCTCATGGAATTCATGCAGGAGCGCAACGAGTTCAAGCGGCGCTTCCGCATCTCGCAGGACACCATCCAGCCCTCCGAGAACAATCCGCTCAAGTTCTCAGCCGGCGTCGATGAAGGCCTGCGCAAGCTCTTCGAGCAATACGGCAACCGCTATCTCGGGCCGGTGGACGCGGTGCGCGAAAGCTTCCGCGAGGTTCGGCTGCATCATCAGGCCATGTCGCTGGCGATGCACGCGGCGTTCGTGGACTTCGTGCATCGGCTCGATCCCACTGACCTGCGCGAGCGCTTCGACCGCGGCTTGAAGCGCGGCGGCCTGCTGGGTGCCGCCAACAAGACCAAGTACTGGGACCTCTACACCGAGCTCTACCAGACGCTCGCGCAGATGAAGGACGACTTGCCGCACGTGTTCGTCGAGGCCTTTGCCCGCTCCTACGAGGAGAAGGCGCAGGAGCTTGCCGCGCGCAAGTCGCGTGGTGCCGAGAAGCGCAGCGAACGCGCGCCCGCCGCCAGCAACAGCTAACTTCCGATGTGAAAGATTCGCGCCGCGTTGGCGTGCGCGACCTGTTCCTTTTCGACTTCCGAAAGCGGTGCGGTATCGATGAAGGCCACGGCGGGCGGCGTCGGCTGGTATGGGTGGTCGATGGCCCACATCACGTTGTCGACGCCGAGCCGATCGATGCTATAGCGCAGCGCCAGGTGATCCTCGACGCCGCTGGTCGTGATCGCGAAGTTCCGCCGGAAGTACTCGCTCGGCGTGAGCTTGTTGGGGCGCGTGCCCCAGCGCGGCCCGCCCATGAAGTCGAGCCGCCACAGCCAGAAGGGCACCGCTTCGCCCATGTGGCCGAGCACTATGCGCAGCTTCGGGAAGCGATCGAAGACTCCGCTCAGCATGAGGCGCACGGCGTGCGTGCCGGTTTCCATGCCGTAGCCCCACACCGCGCCTTCGCTGTTGTAGTCGCGAAACGGGTCTGCCATGCCGTCCGACGGCGCGCGCGGGTGGATGTAGATCGCCGCATCGAGCGCCTCGGCGGCTTCCAGGATCGGCCAGTATTTCTCCTGGTCGAGGTACTCGTTGTTGGTGTGGGAGTTGATGATGAAGCCGTTGAGTCTGAGCGTGCGCCGGGCACGCTCCATTTCCTTCACCGCCCGCTTCGGGTCCTGAGGCGCGAACGTCGCCAGACCCGCGAAGCGCTTGGGATGACGTTGCACCGCTGCGGCGATGCGATCGTTGGCGAGTGCGGCAAGCGCGGTGCCCGTGTCCGCATCGAACATCTGCACACCCGGCGCCGTCAGCGACAGGAGATGCACGTCGACGCCATTCTCGTCCATGGTCCTCAGGCGCCCGGCATCGATGTCGAGCAGATCGGCGAGGAAGGGTGGCGGCCGATCGGCGGGTGCGTTGTAGATGCGATTGACGAGCTTCAGATCGAGACTCGCGCCGCCACGGCGCGCGACATCGCGCAGCGCCTGCGCGACCTCCGGAATCGAACAGGCTTCTTCGGTCGCAATCTTGCGGCTGGGTTTCCTGGTCTGCGGCTGCGTGGCGCCACCGGCCTCCGCGGTGACGGCGGCCATCGTCAGCGCCGACATGGCGCCGAGCACCTCTCTGCGATCGACGGTCATGGTCTACTCCTGCCGCTGATTTGAGCGGCAGAAGTATCCCTGAAATCGGCAAGGAGAATCTCGACCTGCGGATCGTCCGGCAGCGCAATGCCTGCCGGGCGATCCGCGGAGCGAGGCAGCCTTCGTGTCGAAAGCCGCCGCGCTCCTCCCAACGATTACTCGGGTTCGGTCGGGTCGTTGAACAGCGCACCCAGGCGGATGCTGCCGTGTCCGCGCTGTGGGAATCCGGCCGCGTTGGGATCGCCCGGATCGAGGTTGGACGCGGTGTCATCCGGCGGGAACAGCACGAGCGAGTTCAGGAACTCCATGATCGCGAGCTTGCTGCTCTCGGAGAGATTGGCGAAGCGGTTGCGCGAGTCTTGCGCTTCGCCGCCGTGACGCAGGATGACTTCGCGCAGGTTGATGCTGCGGCCATCGTGGCCATACGGCGCCGTCGAGCCCACGCCCCAGAGCGGCTCCGTCATGAATTGCCGCCTGAGATTGCCGTCGAATTCGCGCTCATAGAAGTTCGGCCCAAGATCGTGGCGCTTCATGTCCGCGAAGAAGTTGCGCACCACGAACGACTCCTGGGCGGGCATCTTGATGGTCGGATGACCCGAGCCGTCATTGTGCTCGATGAGGCGAAGCGATGCGGTCGCGAACAGTTTGTTGAAGATTCCGCGCTGGGGGTCGTACACCGTCTCGACGTCCGCCACGCGCCGGTCCGCATTGATGGTCAGGTTCTGGATGTGGCAGCCCGTGCAATTGATCTGCTTCATGAGGTTCAACCCGGCCTGCGTTGTCGAGGTCTGGCGGTAGGTTGCCGGCTTGAAGTAGTTGAGCAGATAGAACTCCATGTGGTCGACGAGCGAAGTCGGAATCTCGTTGCGCACGCCATCGCCGTCCGGATCATCGGCGGCACTGTTCGCGAGCCCGCGTACGAACGTGTCCTTCGTACCGTCGAGCACCATGCCTGACGCCGTGACCACGCGTCCGCCCGCGGCGGCCACAATCAAGTCCGGATCGAAGGCCTGCAGGCCCATCTCGTCATTGAAGGCGCCGACCACGAACTCACGGATCGAGATCGTGCCGCCGTGGGCGAAGAACGGCTTCACGCGCAGGTTGGTGTCGACACCACGCACGCCGGACGTATCCACGTTACCGCTCGGAAACGCCCGGATGCTGCCGTAATTGATCCCCTTGCTCGTAAGCGAGCGCGTGACCGAGTTGCGGAAGCGCCGCGCATCGGATATCGCGCGATCGCGGATGGCGCGCAGGTCGGTGGTGATTTCGTCCGCCAGCATCTCCTGCAGACCGAGACCGAACAGGTGCGGCGCGTCACGGCTGTCGGGGCGGGTAAAGACGTCGCCGCCGAAGCCCGCGGAGCCGCGCGGCCGGCCATGACAGCCGGCGCAGCTTTCGACGAGACCGGCACCGATGTTCGCCTCGCTGAAGATGTCGCCGACGCCGTCGCGAGCGCGCGGCCCGATGCCCTGAGCCAGCGTGAACTTGCGCTGAAAAAGTTGTCGTCCACGCCGGATCGAGCGCGCCGGGTCGCGGGCAATGATGAATCTCGATGATCCCGGCGTCATCTGGTTTCCGACGCCCTGCCCGACCTGATCGTTGAGAGACTTGGCGATGCCGACTCCTTCGGCGTTGGGCGTCTGCGTCAGATCGGTCATCTGCGCGTGCGCCAAAGGAGCGAAAAGATGAACGAGAGCGAGCGCCACAGCGGTGCTCGCGATGCGGTGAGTACTGGTGATCATGCCTGGTCCTCCCCTGGCAAACGGGGCGTAGCTTTTACAGAAGCGCCGGGGAAGAAAATGGATAAGGGGGCCCACAGCACCAAAGCGGTGCGCATGGACAGCGTGGGCGTCGGGGAATCGCGACTCTGCTTGTGCCGCGCGAAGTTGTGCGCGATGAGCTAGATCTGACGATCTATGCCGGGAGGCTCAATTGGATCTATCGGCCAGGCCCGCCTCGGCGCGTCGATGCACGCCCAGTTTTGCAAGGATGCTGTGCACGTGGTTCTTGACCGTCGACAGCTCGATGCCGAGGCGGCGTGAAATCACCTTGTTGGAGAGACCCTCGCGCATCAGGCGCAACACCTGCTGTTCGCGCATCGTCAGGCCAGCGACCGGGTTGGCCGCCGCGCGGCGGTGCGAAGACAGCGCCGCGCCCACGCGACGGTAGAGGGAGCCTGCGATCCGCGGCGAGCAATGCACTTCACCGCGTGAGACGGCATCGATCGCAGCGACGACATCGCTGAGTGAACCGCTGCGTGTCACGTAACCCGCAATGCCGACGGCCGCACAACGGAACACATCGGTTTCGGACTCGGGCATCCCGAGTGCGACGACGCGGCTTGCTTTCGAAGTCTTCGCGACCTTGCGTGCGGCGGAGAACGCTTCTTCCATCGACATATCGATCAGCACGATATCGGGCTCCACGTCGCGAACCTGGTCGGCCGCTTCTGAAGCACACGACGCCGAACCCACGAAAACGATCTGCTCCATCTCGCGCAGCAGGCGCTCCAATCCTTCTCGATAAACCGGGGCGTCGCTCGCCACCAGCACCTTGACCGCCATGGACCCCTCCTAGAACGGTTCCATTGTGCTGGATTCACTAGATTGCTCAAGCCTCTATTTCCCTGTGTCTCCACCAAGCGATTCCCCTACAACGTGCGTCGCCATGATGCGACAGCGACGCGCAATGCAAACTACTGAATGTCCGGTGTAGGACACGTCGGCGGCACGGCTGCTGCAAGTGATTTGCGCCAGAAATTTCCGTGAGCGCGCTTCGCACACCCGCCAACGAAATGACGCGTGCGCGCTTTTTCGCGCAGTAAAACGAAAAATGCCCCGCGCGAAGCGGGGCATTTGCGATTGGCGGAAGGGGTGGGATTCGAACCCACGTGGGGCGTAATGCCCCCATCGCATTTCGAGTGCGCGCCGTTATGACCGCTTCGGTACCCTTCCAGATATTTCGGACTGGCTCCGCAGATCGGGTGGCAGAGCCGACGGAGTGCGCGACGGCGCGCTATTCTACCGCAAACCTCTGAACGACTGGATTCAGGGCCTGCATGCCGGCGCGCGCACCCGCGATCAAGCTCACCACCGGGGCGATCCTCTGCCTGCTCCTCGGCACTTGCCAGCGAGCGCCGCCGCTGCTCGACCAGATCCGCATGCTCGGCGAGCTGCGGGTCGTGACGCGCAACAGCCCGACCGCCTATTACCAGGGTGCCAACGGGCCCGAAGGCCCGGAATACGATCTCATCCAGCAATTTGCCGCGGACCTCGGTGTGGCGGTGTACGTCTACACCGTGCCCGGCTTCGCGGACATTCGCGATCAGATCATCAAGGGGCGCGCGCACATTGCCGCCGCGGGTCTCACCATCAGCGACGCCTGGGGCGATGCGGTGACCTTCGGCCCGCCCTATCAGCAGGTACGCCAGCACCTCATCTATCGCCAGGGCAAGCCCAAGCCGCGCTCGCTCAAGGACATCAACGGCAGCCACCTGGAAGTGGCGGCGGGCAGCGCCCAGGCGGTGACGTTGCGGCGTGTCCGCGAGCGTTTTCCGGACCTCGCCTGGGTTGAGCGCGCCCGGGGCGATTCGCTCGACCTGCTGGGCGACGTCGCCGCGGGCATGATCGATTACACCATCGCCGATTCCACCGAGTTCGCGCTGGGCCGCAATTTTCACAGCTCGGTGCGCGTGGGCTTCGATCTCATGGCCGGCGAATC